>CAXBRX010000099.1:0-9976 GCA_963977835.1 uncultured Derxia sp. | reverse complement strand
ATTGATACGTCGCACGTAAACCCGTCTGCCCGGGTCGATAAACAGCGTAAACGCCACGGTGCGCTTGTTGCGATCGATTTCCGGCACGGCGTTGACGTTTGCAAATGCATATCCGTCATTGCCCAGGCGATCGGTGATCGCCTTGGTCGACTCGGTCAGCCTGGCGCGCGAAAAGGTTTCGCCGGCCTTCAAATGCACCAGCTTGAGGGCCTCGTCCTTCGGAATCAGCATGTCGCCCGCGACATTGACGGACGACACCGTAAATTGCGGCCCTTCCGTTACGCCTAACGAGATATAGACGTCCTTCTTGTCCGGCGTAATCGAAACCTGGGTGGAATCAACATTGAATTCGAGGAAGCCGCGATCCAGGTAATATGATTTCAGGGTTTCAATATCACCAGAGAGTTTCTGCTTTGAATACTGGTCGTCCTTGGTATACCAGGTCATCAGTCCCGGCGGGCGCAATTTGAACTGCCCGAGCAGATCAGCCTCTTTGAACACCTTGGCGCCGATGATGCTGATCTGGCGGATCTTGGCAACTTCGCCTTCGACGATATCGAACCGCACGGCCACCCGGTTACGCTCCAGCGGCGTGGCCGTAGTCGTGATTTGCGCCGAATATTTGCCGCGGCTGATGTACTGTCGCTTCAGTTCCTGCTCGGCCTTGTCGAGCAACCCGCGATCGAAGATGCGGCCGTCCGCAAGGCCGCCATCGAGGCCGAGGTTGCGGAGATCGAACGGGTCGGGGAGAAGCCGAACAATGCGCCGGGCCGGCTCGCGAAACGTCGCCATGCGCTAGCCGGCGGCGGCGGCACGCCGCTCGCCTTGGCGGCTTTGCCCGCATAACCGAGCAGACCGACGAGGTAGTACGAAATCGCGGCAATCGACAGACCTTCGACGGTTTCCTGCAAGCGCAATTGCAGGCGTTGCCCGCGGCCCAGCGATTTGAGCAATTCCTGGTTCTGGCTTTCGGTCGTGATGTCGACCCGGGTGCGCAACAGATCGCTCGCGCGCGAAGTGCGCTCTGACAAAGCAGCCAGGCGCTTGCCCGCAGCCTCCACCGTGGCCATGGCGGGCACCAGACGTCGTTGCAAGAAGGTGAACACACCCGTCACGCCCGGAACCGATGCCTCGCGCAAATCGTCGATGCGTTGCTGGACGATGCCGTAATACGCGGTCGAGGCCGAAAACCGCGCGCTGTGGGCGGCGATTTCAGTTTCGACTTCGGCCGCGACCTGCATGAGCTGGTTGAGCAGATACGCGTCTTCGTGCGTGGCCTCGTCGATCGCGCGCGTGAGCTCGGCCAGACGCGCTTCGAGCAAGGCCAGACGCACTCCGAGCGCGCGCGCAAGCGGAAACGCCATCAAGGCCATCATCCGATAGGTTTCCATCTCGACCAGCGACGCCGTCATGCGGCCGCTGCGGCCTTCGGTCACCTCGTCGCACAACAGGACGAAGCGCGAATAACCGTCGGCGCGCAGCAGATAGTTGGTGTACAAGCGCGCCGAGCCGTCCTTGACCGCACTGCCCGCAATCCGCCCGCCGCCCAGCAGCGATTGCGCCATCGCGCTCGCGTGCTCGTCGTTTTCGCCGGCCGAGCGCAACAACACGACCTGCAAGGCCGAGATCGTTTCGCCGGGAATCGCGGCCATCCAATCGGCCGGTGCCGCGATCAATCCGACCAGATCGGGATCGTCAGCACCCCAGATCGCTGCCTGATCGAGCGGCTGGGTGATCGAATACCGGGAGAACTCGCCATGGCGCTCCCATTTGACCGTGAACGTCTCGAGCCGCACGCGCACGAAGCCGGGTTCATGCATCGCCATGCGAGCGCCCTGCGCTTCCACCAGCGCGCGCAGATGCTCATGCTCGCGCTCGACAGGAATGCCGCGATTGAGCACCGCGATGTGTGTCACCAGCGCCGGAATGCGGATCCGCGCGACCGGGCGCGCATGCACCTCGTCGTGCAGCGTCGCGCGCGCGGCGCTGTCGGGGGGAAGCTGACGTGATCGGGCCGCCGTCATCGGAACCTCGCTGGTCAATGCATGGGTTTCTTGAATGCGTCCGCCATCGGGATCGACAGCACATCGATGCCTTCTTCACGCAAGGCGCGCGCTTCTTCGCTGGTGGTCGTGCCGCGGATGCTGCGATCGGGCGCCTGCTCGGCATGGATACGGCGCGCCTCTTCGGCGAACCGGTCGCCGACGTCTTCCGATGCTTCGACCACCGCGCGCAAGGCCGACAAGGTCGCGCGCTGCAAGTCTTCGAGCTTGAGCTTGGCCGCTTCCGGCTCGGCCGTCGTGCGCCCGAGATTCAGACGCGGTGCCGAGACCTGGCGTTCGACCGACGCGCTGTCGCAGACCGGGCAACGCACCGCGCCTGCCGTGCGCTGCTCGGCAAAGGCCTCGGCCGAGGCAAACCAGCCTTCGAACAGATGTCCGTGTTCGCACGCCAAGTTGAAGACGATCATTGCCCGCCCCAGAGGAAGCATCCGCGCGGGCAATTGAATTCGATGGACACCCGCGTCGCGCGGTCGATTATAGGGTGGCGATGACGCATTGCCGCGACATGCGGCGCATCACAAAAGGCCGCATCGTAAAAGACAAAGGGCCGCTCGGATGAGCGGCCCTTTGCGGGTATGGCGCGGCTGGCAGGATTCGAACCCACGACCCCCTGGTTCGTAGCCAGGTACTCTATCCAACTGAGCTACAGCCGCGAAGCGTACGATTATATAGGCAATCCTGCCAGAAACACAAATCCGGCTTGGGGCATGGCCTCACCGGCCGGCAGTGTCGCGCACGCTGAAGACATCGACCACTTCTTCGAGCCGCATCATGCGCTGCCCCAGCAACGTCGCCGCGGCCGAACTTTCTTCCACCAGCGCCGCATTCTGCTGCGTGACCTCGTCGAGCTCGACGACCGCGTCGTTGATCGTGGCGACGCCCTGGGCCTGACTGTCGGTCGCCGCACGGATCGTCTCGACCGAACGCGCAACGGCGTCGATGCTCTGCACCACGCCCTCGATGGTCTGACCGGCATCGCGCACGATCTGGGCACCGTCGAGCACGCGCGCGCGGGTCGATTCGATCAGCGTCTTGATTTCTCGCGCCGCGTGCGCGCTGCGTTCTGCCAGCGCGCGCACCTCGGTGGCCACGACCGCGAAGCCGCGGCCTTGCTGCCCGGCACGCGCGGCCTCGACCGCCGCATTGAGCGCAAGGATGTTGGTCTGGAATGCGATGCCGTCGATGACCTGGCTGATGTCGGCCACCTTGCGCGAATCGTCATCGATCTGCTGCATGGTTTCCACCGCATGCGATGCCATTGCCATGCCTTGATGCGCGATCGATTTTGCCTGCGCCGCAAGGTTCGATACTTCATGCACGCCGCGCACATTGCCTTCGACCGCCTGGGTCAGGTCGGTCGAGCTTTGCGCGGTACCGCGCACGCGCTCGGCTTGGCGTTCGGTCCGCGCCGACAGATCGACGCTGCCCTGGGCCAATTGCGAGACCGCTTCCGCCGTGCCTCTGACGTTCTGCCGCACATCGAGCAAGACCGCAGTCAACTTGGCATTCATCAGATTCAGCGCGGTCAGGAAGCGCCGCAATTCGGCGCCATGCTGGACGTCGAAGCGCACCGAGATGTCGCCCGCCACCGCGCGTTGCGCAACGCGGGTCGCACGCATCAAAGGAATGCCGATGCGCAGATCGAGATAGACGACTGTGGCGAGCATCCCCACGGCCACCAGGGTTCCGCAAGTGGCGGCGATGAGGTTCGCATGCGTGACGATCGCGGCCGGCAACACGCCGGAAGAAATCAGCATGGGCATCCAGCCGGCGCACAAGCCCAGCAGGCCAACCCCACCCAGGGTGACCCACAATCGTTGATGAAACGGAATCGCCATGAAGCGGTTCACCAAACCGAACACACCGGAGCGCTGCACGACGCCGTCGTGCACGACGAGCTTGCGCCGATTGCCGTGACGCATTTCGGCGTAATAACGCTCGTGCTCGGCCACCGCGTCGGGACGCGGCTTGGTGCGCACCGAAATGAACCCGCACAGGCGTCCGTCCTGCATGATCGGCGTGACGCCCGCTTCGCCCCAGCAATAGTCGCCGTTCTTGCAGCGGCTCTTGATCAGACCATGCCACGGAAATCCATGCTCGATCGCCGCCCACATGTCGGCGAAGACTTCGGGCGGCATGTCGGGATGGCGCAGCAGATTGTGCGGCTGGCCGATGAGTTCATCGCGCGAATAGCCGCAAAGGCGAACGAAGGCATCGTTCACATAGGTGATCTGGCCGAGGGTATCGGTGATCGACACGACGAAATCGTCGCCGTGAAGCGCGACTTCGCGATTGGTGACTGGCAGATTTTCCCGCACTGTCCCTCCCCGAGGGTGGACCGGACATTGCTCGTCCAGGTTGGGAGTCTAGGCAGGAGGGTCCGCGGCGAAACACCGCAATAGCGGTCGGATTCCGCGCCAATTTGGTGTCATCACGGGGGGCGGCAACACCACGTCGGCAGGCCGGAAATGAAAACGGGGCTGCGTTGTGCGCAGCCCCGTCGAATGGTGCCTGGCGGAGACGGTGGGATTCGAACCCACGATGCAGGTTTTAGCCCGCATACTCCCTTAGCAGGGGAGCACCTTCGGCCTCTCGGTCACGTCTCCAGCAGGGCGCGCAGTGTAGCACGCACCCGCATGACTCAAACAGGTTTCAGGCCGGTGCGTTTTCGAGTCCGAACGCCTTGTGCAAGGCGCGCACCGCCAGTTCCATGTATTTGTCGTCGATCACGACCGAAATCTTGATTTCCGAGGTCGAGATCATCCGGATGTTGATGCCCTCTTCGCTCAGGGTCTGGAACATCTGGCTGGCGATGCCCACATGCGAACGCATGCCAATGCCGACCGCCGACACCTTGCAGACCTTCGGGTCGCCGACGATCTCGCGCGCGCCGATGATCGGCTTGACCTGCTCGTTGAGCACGCTCATCGCCTTGTCGTATTCGCCGCGCGAAACGGTGAACGAAAAATCGGTCGCACCGGCCACCGACTGGTTCTGGATGATGACGTCGACATCGATGTTGGCGGCCGCGATCGGCCCCAGGATTTGATAAGCGATGCCCGGACGATCCGGCACCCCTCGAACGGCGATCTTGGCTTCGTCGCGGCTGAACGCGATGCCCGAAATGACGGCGGTTTCCATCTGGTCGTCTTCCTCGAAAGTAATGAGCGTGCCCGAGCGCATTTCTTCGTCGAGCGGCATGAGCGGATCGGTCAGGCTCGACAACACCCGCGTGCGCACGCGGAACTTGCCGGCGAATTCGACCGAACGGATCTGGAGCACCTTGGAGCCCATCGAGGCCATTTCCAGCATCTCTTCGAAGCTGATGACCTTGAGCTTGCGCGCTTCGGGAACGATGCGCGGGTCGGTGGTGTAGACCCCGTCCACGTCGGTGTAGATCAGGCATTCCTCGGCCTTGAGCGCGGCCGCGACCGCCACCGCCGAAGTATCGGAACCACCGCGCCCGAGGGTGCTGATGTTGCCCTCGGGGTCCACGCCCTGGAAGCCGGTGATCACGACGACCTTGCCGGCCGCCAGATCGGCGCGCACGCGCTTGTCGTCGATCGATTGGATGCGCGCCTTGGTGAAGGCCGAATCGGTGCGGATCGGCACCTGCCAGCCCGCATAGCTGACCGCCTCGACGCCCTCGGCATGCAAGGCGATCGCGAGCAGACCGACCGAGACCTGTTCGCCGGTCGAGGCGATCATGTCGAGTTCGCGCGGATCGGCGTTGGTCGAAATCTCTTTGGCCAGCCCCAGCAGGCGGTTGGTTTCGCCGGACATTGCCGACGGCACGACCACGATGTCGTGCCCCGCGCGCCGCCACTTGGCGACCCGCTTGGCGACATTCTTGATGCGCTCGGTCGAGCCCATCGACGTGCCGCCGTACTTGTGAACGATCAAAGCCATGATGAAATCGGGC
Source organism: uncultured Derxia sp. (assembly GCA_963977835.1). Lineage (GTDB taxonomy): Bacteria > Pseudomonadota > Gammaproteobacteria > Burkholderiales > Burkholderiaceae_E > CAXBRX01. The sequence goes on along the minus strand of CAXBRX010000099.1, from coordinate 3,991 downwards.
AGGATTGCGCGCCCACCAAGGACGCCGGCCCTGCAAAGTCGGAAATGTGCGAGGACGAAAACAGCAAAACTTTGTGATTATACGTGTGTGCGACGGACTGCCGCGTCGGGTTCCGCATCGGGCCGCCATTCGATCGCAAAACGTTCGTCACCCGAGCTGACCAGCTCGGCCGCCATCCCCACATGGGGCACGCAACACAGTCGGCCGTCGAGCCAGAGCAAAGGGGCGCCGGTGCGTTGCCAGGCCGCGATGCCCAGCGTCTGATACCAATGCTTGAGATCGCGCGACGGGCGATTGGCGGCGATGCGTAAACGCTCCCCACCCGAGCGCGCACAGGCGTGCCAACGCCCTTGCTGCAATTGCGCTTGCGTCAAGCCGACCGCTGCCGGCACCGCATGAAACGCGCCCTGCCACGCCGGCAGGCGCCACGCCCCCTCGGCCGGCCAACCCTGGCGTTCTTCTTCGGCCGGCACCATCGCACCACCGTCGCCCGCCGCGCCGACATAGGCCAGGGTGTCGCGATGGCGCATGAAGCGCCCGCCCGCATGCGCCACATACGGCTGGCCCGAGGCCTGCGCGGCATGCATCTGGCGCCAGATTTCGGCGAGCCGCGCGTCGCTCGGCGCCGGAATGCGCAAAGTCTCGATCCAGGTCCGCAAAGCATTGAGCCGATGCGCGTCGCTAAGCGCCGCCAGACCCGCGATCGACAAGCCCTGGGCCGTGCGCACGCGCGCAAGGTCGGCCGCGCCGATTTCGCGTAGCAATTCGAGTGCGGATTGCACATGGCGCGCCGAACGCCCGATCGCGAGCGCGGCATGCGGCAATTGGCGCCGCAAAGGCGTCAGCACTTCATGGCGGACGGCGTTGCGGCGCAAATGCAATTGCGCATTGCTTTCGTCGTCGACGTAATCGATGGACCGCGCCTGCGCATAGGCATCGATGGCCGCGCGCTCGACCTCGAGCAAAGGCCGCCAACGCGTGGCCGGCGTGCCCTCCATCCAGCGCGGCATGGCGGCAAGCCCCGGCAATCCGGCGCCGCGCACCAGCTGCAACAACACGGTTTCGGCCTGGTCATCGGCATGGTGTGCCAAGGCCAGCACATTCACGGCATGCGCGGCGCACAAACGGTCGAGCGCACCGTAACGCGCCTCGCGCGCCAACGCTTCCAGGCTGGTCTGCGGCGCGCGATCGATGCGCACCCGCGCCACCTGTGCCGGCACTCCGAGCGCCGCGGCCTGCTGCTCGACCTGTTCGGCCCAGGCATCCGCATGCACGCTCAAACCATGATGCACATGGAAGGCCAGCAATTCGAAATCGAAATCGGCGCGCAGGCGCGCGAGCACATCGAGCAGCACCGACGAATCGCGCCCGCCCGAACAGGCGAGTGCAACGCGCGGACGCCGCAAAGACAAAAGCCGTTGCGCCAGATCGGCGGCAACGGCTTCGGTCAGCGCGTCGGAAGGATCAGAGCGTGCTGGTTTCCTTGAATTTGCCATAGGCCATGAAGCGCTCATAACGCTGCGTGAGCAGGTCTTTCGTCTTGACGCCCTGGAATTGACGCAAGGCGTCGCCCAAGGCGCGCTTGAGCATCTGCGCCATCGCCTTCGGATCGCGATGCGCACCGCCGAGCGGTTCGTTGACGATCTTGTCGACCAGGCCCAGCGCCTTGAGGCGATGCGCGGTGATGCCGAGCGTTTCGGCCGCTTCGGGCGCCTTGTCGGCGCTCTTCCAAAGAATGGACGCGCAGCCTTCGGGCGAAATCACCGAATAGGTTGCGTATTGCAGCATCAGCACCACGTCGCCCATGGCGATCGCCAGCGCGCCGCCCGAACCGCCTTCACCGATGATGGTGGCGATGATGGGCACTTTGAGTTCGGCCATGGCGTACAGATTGTGGCCGATGGCTTCCGACTGGCCGCGTTCTTCGGCATCGATCCCCGGATAGGCGCCCGGCGTATCGATGAAGGTGAACACCGGCAGACCGAATTTTTCGGCCATCCGCATGAAGCGCAAGGCCTTGCGATAGCCCTCGGGCTTGGGCATGCCGAAATTGCGCAGCGTGCGTTCCTTGACGTCGCGCCCTTTCTGATGGCCGATCACCATGACCGCCTGGCCGTTGAACCGCGCCAGACCGCCGACAATGGATTTGTCGTCGGCGAACATGCGATCGCCGTGCAACTCGTGAAAATCGGTGAAGATCTCGCGCACGTAATCGAGGGTGTACGGGCGCTGCGGATGACGCGCCACTTGCGAAACCTGCCAGGGCGACAGCTTCGAGTAGATGTCCTTGGTGAGGCCTTCGGACTTCTTTTGCAGCCGGCGGATTTCTTCGGAGATATCCACCGCCGAATCGTTCTGCACGAAGCGCAGCTCTTCGATCTTGGTCTCGAGTTCAGAGACCGATTGTTCGAATTCCAGGAAAGTCGTCTTCAAGCAAACTCCTTTGCATCAGATTCGTGCGATCAATGCCGCCATCAGTACTCGACCGGAACCGGATCGAGACTGCGCCACATGTACCAGGTGCCGACCGTACGCCACGGCTCCCAGTTCGCCGCCACTTCGCGTGCTTCGCTGCGCGAGACCGGCTCGCCGCTGAAATAGTGGAGGCTGATCGCCTTCAGAAGGCCGAGATCGTCCACCGGAAACACGTTCGGACGCAATAGGTTGAAAATTAGGAACATTTCCGCAGTCCAGCGGCCGATGCCGCGGATCGCAGTCAATTCCGCAATGATCGCCTCGTCGTCCATGGTGTCCCATGCGGCGACGTGGATGCTACCGGACTTGAAATGTCCCGCAAGGTCCAGGATGTATTCGGCTTTGCGCTTGCTCAAACCGCATGCAGCCAAATCGGCCGGTTCGAGGCGCAGGACGGCGGCCGGGGTGGTGCGCGGGCAGGCTTCCTTGAAGCGTTGCCAGACCGAATCGGCCGCTTTGACGGAAATTTGTTGCCCCACGATGGCGCGCGCAAGCGTGACGAACGGATCGCCGCGCGAACTCAGATGCAAACCCTCGTACTTGGGAATGATCTTGCGCATGATCCGGTCGCGCTTGACCAGATCGGCGCGTGCCTGCTCCCAATAATCGGGACAGCCGTTGACCTTGGTTTCTACGCGCGTCGCCACGTGGTTCCTTGAGGACCGTCTTCGAGCGCAATGCCCGCAGCCGTCAGTTCGGCGCGGATGCGATCGGCGGTCGCAAAATCGCGCGCCTTCTTGGCGGCGGCGCGCGCGGCGATCTGCGCTTCGATCTGCACCTTGTCGAGGCCAGCCGCGCCGCTTTCGGCCTGAGCGCCGCCTGCCTGCAAAAAGCTGAGCGGATCGCTTTGTGCAATGCCCAGCACGCCGGCCAGCGCGCGCAATTGACGCGCCAAGACGTGGCTCTTGGTCTTGTTGACTTCGGTGGCCAACTCGAACAATGCGGCCACCGCCACCGGGGTATTGAAATCGTCGTCCATCGCGGCGCGAAACTGCTGCGCATGCGCTTCGTTCCAGTCGAGCGCCGCATCGTCGGCGGGCGTATCGCGCAAGGCGGTGTACAAGCGCACCAGACCGGCACGCGCATCGTCGATCAGGGTGTCGGCGTAATTGAGCGGGCTGCGATATTGCGTGCGCAACAAGAAGAAGCGCACCACCTCGGCCGCCACCCCGCGATCGCCGTAACGCTCGCCGAGCTTGGCAAGCACCTCGCGGATCGTGAAGAAATTGCCCAGCGATTTCGACATCTTTTCGCTGTCGACATTCACGAAACCGTTGTGCATCCAGTAATTGACGAAGGTGCTGCCGCTCGCGCCTTCGGATTGCGCGATTTCGTTCTCGTGATGCGGGAATTGCAGATCGGCACCGCCGCCATGGATGTCGAAATGTTCGCCGAGCAAGGCGCAACTCATGGCCGAGCATTCGATGTGCCAGCCCGGGCGCCCCGCGCCCCAGGGTGAATCGAATTTCGCCTCAGGCGGTTCGCTTTCCTTGGCGCGCTTCCAGAGCACGAAATC
>CAXBRX010000098.1:0-10048 GCA_963977835.1 uncultured Derxia sp. | reverse complement strand
ACCTTCGCTCCACCAGCAATCGCCACCAATGCCCCGGTGAAGGGCAAGAAGCTTGCTGACGCCACCGTGCAAGACCTGAAGGGTGCCGATGTCACCACGGCGTCGCTGTTGGGCGAACCACTGGTCATCAACATCTGGGGCTCCACCTGCGGCCCGTGCAAGAAGGAACTCCCCGACTTCGCCGCTGTGCAACAACAGTTCGCCGGGAAGGTGCGCTTCGTCGGCATCGATTACCTGCCACCGAGCGACGACGAAGAGCACACCGAGCACGACGGCCGGAACGATCAGGGAGCCGCGCATGCCGAGCGACGGCGAACCGACGACGTACAGGATCGTCCAGAGTGCCGGGGATCGCAATCCGCGCGCCTTGTAGACCATGAACGTGTTGAGGAACGGGATGATGCCCATCCATCCCGGCAGGCCGATCTTGGTGAAGATGACCCAGAGGGCGGCCAGCTCCAGCAACACCACGATGAGCGCAAAGATCCCGATCGTGCTCGCGTCGCTGCTGGTCGCGCTGTGCGTGCTCGGCGGCATCGCCGTGGCGAAACTGTATTCGATGAACGCCAGCACCCTGGACATCTCGACCAACTGGCTGGCGTCGTGCACGCGCGGCTCCACCAACGGCACCACCGTCAACGGCCAGAAGCTGCATGCCGCCATGCTGCTGCGCGTGGGCGACCGTGTGCGCATCGGCGACACCCTGTTCGAGCAAATCCTGGACATGCAAATGAAAGCCCGCCGCAGCTCCACCGGGGCGCTGGCCAATGTGCTGAAAGAATTCGAGTCACTGCGCGAGTTCCTCACCTCTGCAACGCTCACCACCTTGATCGACATTCCGTTTTCTGTGCTGTTCCTGGTGATCATCTATGCCATTGGCGGCCCCATGGTGATCGTGCCCTTGCTGGCCATTACCTTGATGCTGGGCGCCAGCCTGATCGCAGCCAGCCTGCTGATCATGGCCGGGCTGGTCTTCTCGGGCGATCGTCGCTTGGAAAAGGCCGGACAGCCGGTCGCGCCCGACATCGCGCTCGAACGCAAGAAGGAAGACGAACGCCGCAAGGCCGACGCACTCAAGCGCGAGCAGGAACGCCAGAAGATCGAAGAAGACAAAAAGCTCAAGGCCGAGCAGGAACGCCAAAAGCTCGTCGACGACAAAAAGCTGAAAGCCGAGCAAAAGCAAAAAGAGCTCGACAAGAAGAAGGAACAGGCGCGTTTCGACAACACGGTGAAGCAACTGGCGGCCATGGCCAGCGACACCGCGCCCGCGGGTGCGCCGTCCAACGGGACTGCGGCCCAGACCAGCGGCCGCAAAGGCGACCCAAGCTACGCCGCGCGCGTGGCCCAGCGCATCCGCGGTAACACAGTGTTTGCGATTCCGCCCGATTTATCGGGAAATCCTCAAGTGCTGTTCCGCGTGAACCTCGATCCGGCGGGCTACATTCTCGATGTGCACAAACTGACCGGCTCGGGCCTCGCGGGTTTCGACGATGCCGTCGAGCGCGCGATCCGCAAGTCCGAGCCCTTCCCGTCCGATGCCAGCGGCCGACCGCCGCACACGCTCGACATCCAACAACGCCCGAAAGACAACTGACCCGACCGCCCATGAAACGACTGATCCGGCTTTGCTTTTCGATTGCGCTGCTCGCCTGCGCAAGTCTGGCGCAAGCGCAATTGCTCATCGACGTGACCGGCGTCGGCGCCAATCAGATCCCGATCGCGATCGCGCCCTTCGCCAACGAAAGCGCGTTGCCGCAATCGGTGACGGACATCGTGCGCGCCGACCTGCAACGCTCGGGGCTGTTCCGCATCGTCGATGCCGGCAATGCCAAGCTCGATGAGCGCCAGGCGATCAATTACGCCGATTGGCGCGGCAAGGCCGATGCGCTGGTGGTCGGCAGCGCGCAAAAGCTGGCCGATGGCCGCTATGACGTGCGCTTTCGTCTGGTCGATGTGGTCAAGCAGGCCTCACTGGCGGGCTTGTCGTATACGCCGGGGCAAACGCAATTGCGCCTGGTCGGCCATCGCATCGCCGACCTCGTTTATGAAAAGCTGACCGGCGACAAGGGCGTGTTCTCGACCCGCATCGCCTATGTGCTCAAGCGCGGCAGCGCCTATACCCTGCAGGTGGCCGATGCCGATGGCTTCAACGCCCAGGTCGCGTTGTCGTCCAACGAGCCCATCATCAGCCCGGCCTGGAACGCCGACGGCAGCAAGCTCGCTTATGTCTCGTTCGAGCAGCGCAAGCCCATCGTGTATGTGCACGAGATCGCGACCGGCAAGCGCCATACCATCGCCAATTTCCGCGGCAGCAATTCGGCGCCGGCCTGGTCGCCCGACGGCAGCAAGCTCGCCGTCACCCTGACCCTGCCCGGCATTTCGCAGCTGTATCTGGTCAGCGCGGCCGGCGGCACCGAGCAGCCCAAGCGCCTGACCAACACCAACGCCATCGATACCGAGCCGGCGTTCTCGCCCGACGGCAAGTTCATTTATTTCACGAGCGACCGCAGCGGCGGCCCGCAGATCTATCGCGTGCCGGCGAGCGGCGGCACGGCCGAGCGCGTCACCTTCGGCGGCGATTACAACGTGACCCCGCGCGTGTCGCCCGATGGCAAGTCGCTGACCTATGTCGCGCGCCGCGACGGACGCTTCCGCGTGGCGATGATGGACCTGGCTTCCGGCCAGGAAATGCTGCTCACCGACACGAATGCCGACGAGAGCCCGAGTTTTGCGCCCAACGGACGGTATATCCTGTATGCCACTGTGGCCGAAGGTCGGGATGTGCTCGGGGTCGTGTCTTCCGATGGCCGAGTCAAACAACGACTTTCCGTCGCGGCCGGCGACGTCCGCGAACCTACCTGGGGCCCATTTCAGCCCTAAACCGACGAACTCGTTCAAGCCGAGATCCGTTATTGTCATTCCCCACGAAAGGAGCTGCACATGAAACACCCGATCCGTTTTGCCATCCTGGCTTTGGGCGCCCTCGCCCTGGCCGGTTGCGCGAGCACCGTCGACCTCAAGGACAAGAAGGACGCCGCCCCGGTCGTCGACGCCAAGCCCGCGCCGCAAACCCCGCCGCCGGCCGACCAACGCGCCGTCGCCCCGGTGGTTGCGCCCGAAGTCGATCCGCTCAACGACCCGAAGGGCGTGCTGGCCAAGCGCAGCGTGTACTTCGATTTCGACCGTTATGAAATCAAGGACGAATACCGCGGCCTGATCGAAGCCCATGCCAAGTACCTGCGCGACCACAAGACCCGCACCGTCTCGCTCGAAGGCAATGCCGACGAACGCGGTTCGCGCGAGTACAACCTGGCGCTCGGTCAAAAGCGTGCTGAAGCCGTGCGCAAGGCCCTGTCGCTGCTCGGCGTTGCCGACTCGCAACTCGAAGCCGTGAGCTTCGGCGAAGAAAAGCCGCGTGCGCAAGGCCATGACGAAGCTGCCTGGGCCGAAAACCGCCGCACCGACATTCGCTACAAGTAATCCGGCCAGTCGCTGCCTGCGGAGGACGTCATGCTGACTATCGCTCGCCCTCGTTCGCGCTTTTGTCTGCGCGTCGTTCCGGTGCTCTTTCTGGCACTGGCCGGCGCGTCGGCACACGCCGAACTGTTTCCCGACAACGAGGCCCGCAAGGCCATCGTCGAATTGCGCGAGAAAATCGCCAGCGATGAGCACGACACCTCCGCACGGCTCGACAAGCTCGCCCAGCAGCTCGATCAACAGATGCAACAAAGCGCCAGCGCGCAGTTGGATCTGAACCAGCAGATCGAGTCGCTGCGGCGGGAAGTCGCCACCTTGCGCGGCACCGTCGAAGTGCTGCAAAAGGACGTCGCCGACCTGCAAAAGCGGCAACGCGACACCTATTCCGACATCGACAACCGGCTCAAGAAACAAGAGCCGCAGAAAGTCACCATCGAAGGCCGCGAAGTCCTGGTGGACCCGGAGCAGATCCGCACCTACAACGCCGCATTCGAGCAATTCCGCGCGAGCCAGTTCGCCCAATCGGCCAACGGTTTCGCCTTGTTCCAGACGCTCTACCCGTCGAGCCCCTATGTGCCTTTGGCGCGTTTCTGGCTCGGCAATGCGCAATTTGCGACGCGCGACTTCAAGAACGCGATCGCGACGCTGCAAGGCTTCATCAAAGCCTATCCCGACCATTCCAAGGTGCCTGACGCGCTGGTGTCGATCGGCAATTGCCAGATCGAACTCAACGACAAGAAGGCCGCCCGTATCACGCTGCGCAGCGTCATCGACAAATACGCCGGCACGCAAGCCGCGCAGAACGCCAAAGAACGTCTCGCCACGATCAAGTAATGCCCAACCTGGACCGCCCCGCCGTCGTCCTGCTGTCCGGCGGGATGGACTCCGCCACCGTGCTGGCGATCGCCCGCGCGCAAGGCTTTGCCGTGCACGCTTTGAGCCTGCGTTACGGCCAGCGCCATAGCGCCGAACTCGATGCCGCCGCCCGTGTCGCCCAAGCGCTTGGCGCCGTGCGCCATGAAATCGTCGATCTCGATCTTGCGCATCTGTTCGTCGGCCCGCGCGGCTCGGCGCTGACCGACCGCAACATCGCGGTGCCGACCGAACCCGGCGCGGCCGGCGCCATTCCGGCCACCTATGTGCCGGCGCGCAACACCATCATGCTGTCGCTCGCGCTCGGCTGGGCCGAGGTGCTGGGCGCCAACGATGTGTTTTTCGGTGCCAACGCGGTCGATTATTCGGGCTACCCCGATTGCCGGCCGGCCTATGTCGCCGCCTTCGAGGCCATGGCCAATCTGGCCACCAAGGCCGCGATCGAAGGCGCGCGCTTTTCCGTCCATGCGCCGATCATCGATCTGTCCAAGGCCGACATCGTGCGCACCGGCATGAAGCTGGGCGTGGATTTCGGCATGACGGTCTCGTGCTACCAGGCCGATGCGCATGGCCATGCCTGCGGGCGTTGCGACGCCTGCCGCCTGCGCCGGCAAGGCTTTATCGATGCCGGCGTGCCCGATCCGACCCGCTACGCCGCAGCGTGAACGCGACGGGATGCGGCAAATTTGCAGCATCCTTTGACAGAACGAATACTGAGCAGATAGAATGCAAGGCTCTTTCGGGCGCGCTTGTCCTCTAGGGGTCGTTAGCTCAGTTGGTAGAGCAGCGGACTTTTAATCCGTTGGTCACTGGTTCGAATCCAGTACGGCCTACCAGCTTCGCAGACGCCAAGCTTTGCAAGCAGCGCATCGAAAACAGAATTCGGGTCGTTAGCTCAGTTGGTAGAGCAGCGGACTCTTAATCCGTTGGTCGAAGGTTCGAATCCTTCACGGCCCACCAACAACAAAGGCCCCGAGCATCCCTCGGGGCCTTTGCTTTTGCAGCGCAGCGCAACACTCGGAAATTCCCTTGCGAATCAAGGGCGCTCGTATAATCGTGGGTTGCTGCCCATGACGAAGCCCGCAGTTGGGGGTTTCGACCCCGGATATCGATGTCACTGCTCGCGCTCGGCCTCAATCATCACACCGCACCGCTTGCCATCCGCGAGCGCGTGAGTTTCGCGCCTGAAGCGATCGGCGGTGCGCTCGCGGGCTTGCGCTCGTCGTTCGGCGACTCGGTGCAGGAAGCGGCCATCGTCTCGACCTGCAACCGCACCGAGCTGTATTGCGCGCTCGATGCCGGATCGGTCGCCGACGCCCACCCGCAAATCGCCGAATGGCTGGCCGACTACCACCAGTTGCCGGCCCGCGATGTCTCGCCGCATCTGTACGCCCTGCCCCAGCAAGACGCCGTGCGGCATGCGTTTCGCGTCGCCAGCGGTCTCGATTCGATGGTGCTCGGCGAGCCGCAGATCCTCGGCCAGATGAAGCAGGCGGTGCGCTCGGCCGACGAAGCCGGTTCGATCGGCACCTTGCTCAACCAATTGTTCCAGCGCACTTTCGCGGTTGCGAAGGAAGTGCGCACCCAGACCGAGATCGGCGCGCATTCGGTCAGCATGGCCGCCGCCGCGGTCAAACTCGCCGAACGCATCTTCGCCAAGATTTCCGATCTCAACGTGCTGTTCATCGGCGCGGGCGAGATGATCGAACTCACGGCCACGCATTTCGCCGCCCAATCGCCCAAGCGCCTGGTCATTGCCAACCGCACGCTCGAACGCGCCCACGCGCTGGCGACGCGTTTCGGCGGCCAATCGATGCGGCTGGCCGAAATCTCCGAACGGCTGTCCGAATTCGACATCGTGGTGAGCTGCACCGCCTCGACCCTGCCCATCATCGGTCTCGGCCTCGTCGAACGCGCGCTCAAAGCGCGCCGGCACAAGCCGATGTTCATGGTCGACCTCGCCGTGCCGCGCGACATCGAGACCGAAGTCGCGCGTCTGTCCGATGTTTATCTGTACACGGTGGATGATCTCGGCGCCGTGGTGCGCGAAGGCACTTCGGCGCGCCAGGTGGCCGTGGCCCAGGCCGAGGCCATCATCGAGACCCGGGTGCAGAATTTCATGCAATGGCTGGAACGGCGCCAGACCGTCCCGCTGATCGCGCAATTGCGTGCCTCGGGCGATGCGGTGCGCCGCGACGAACTCGACCGTGCCTTGCGTCTGCTGGCCTCGGGCCATGACGCCACCCAGGTCATCGAAGACCTGTCGCGCCGCATCACCAACAAATTCCTTCATCGCCCGCTGGCGATGCTCGGCGAAGCCGGCCATGAAGAGCGCGAGCGCCTGGCCACGCTGCTGCCCCACCTCTTCCCGACCGACAAGAAGTAGATGAAAGCGTCCATGGCGGCCAAGCTCGAGCAACTCTCGGGCCGGCTCGCAACGATCGAACTCGCCCTGCAAGACCCGCAGGTGACGCAGGACATCGACCAATACCGCAAGCTCACCCGTGAATCGGCCGAGCTGACCCCGGTGGTCGCGCAATTCAGCGCCTACCAGCAGGCCGAGCGCGATCTCGCCGCAGCCCAAGGCATGCTGGCCGATGCGTCGATGAAGGAATTCGCCCAGGAAGAGATCGACGCGGCGCGCACGCGCATGGACGCGCTCGAGGTCGAGCTCCAGCGCGCGCTGCTGCCCAAGGACCCGAACGACGCGAAGAACATCTTCCTCGAAATCCGCGCCGGCACCGGTGGCGACGAATCGGCGCTGTTCGCGGGCGATCTGCTGCGCATGTATATGCGTTATGCCGAGCGCCAGCGCTGGAAGACGGAAATCATGTCCGAGTCCGAATCCGACCTCGGCGGCTACAAGGAAGTCATCGTGCGCATCGAAGGCCAGGGTGCGTATTCACGGCTCAAGTTCGAATCGGGCGGACATCGCGTGCAGCGCGTGCCAGCGACCGAAGCGCAAGGCCGCATCCATACCTCGGCCTGCACGGTCGCGGTGATGCCCGAAGCCGAAGAAGTCGATGTCCAGATCAATCCCGAAGACTTGCGCATCGATGTGTTCCGCGCCTCGGGCGCGGGCGGCCAGCACGTCAACAAGACCGAATCGGCGGTGCGCATCACCCATTTGCCGACCGGCATCGTGGCCGAATGCCAGGACGACCGCTCCCAGCATCGCAACAAAGACCGCGCGATGAAGGTGCTGGCCTCGCGCCTGCTCGAAGCTCAAACGCGCGCCCAGCAGGCCAAGGAAGCCGCGACGCGCAAAAGCCTGGTCGGCTCGGGCGACCGCAGCGAACGCATCCGCACCTACAACTTCCCGCAAGGGCGCATGACCGACCACCGCATCAATCTGACGCTGTACAAGCTCGATGCGATCATGGACGGCGATCTCGACGAGATCACGAATGCGCTGATCGGCGAACATCAAGCCGAGCAATTGGCCGCGCTGGCCGAAGGCGTGGAATGACGCGGCGTTGAGCCGCCGCCCGCAAGCGCACTCAGGCCGCGGGCGTGCCTGCAAACAAACTGCGCGGCAAGCGCGCGGCGCGGCGCAACCCCACCCAATCGAAGCTCGGCCCCGGATCGGTCTTGCGCACCGGCGCGATGTGTTCATGGCCGGCGATGCCGCGGATCGGATAACGCCGCACCAGCGCCCGCAACAAGCGCGCGAGCGCCTGGTATTGCGGGCCGGCATAGGCAAGATCGTCGCTGCCTTCGATCTCGATGCCGATCGAAAAATCATTGCAGCGTTCGCGCCCCCACCAGGTCGACACGCCCGCATGCCAGGCGCGGCGTTCGCATTCGACGAATTGCACGAGACCGCCATCGCGGCGCAGGAAGAAATGCGCCGAGACCCGCAGGTTCGCAATCTGTTCGAAGAACGGATGCGCGGCCACATCGAGCCGGTTGGTGAAGAAGCGTTCGACCGCGTCGCCGCTGAACACGCCCGGCGGCAGACTGATGTTGTGCAAGACGATCAATTCGCATTGCGCGCCCTCGGGCCGGGCATCGGCATTGGGGCTCGGCACGAAACGCGCGGGCGTGCACACGCCCAGCGCATCGATCGCGTAGCGCGCGGCCGGGCCGGTGCCGGGCGTCATTTGATGCCGAGTTGCTGGATGCGGTAACGCAATTGCCGGAAGGTCACGCCCAGCAAACGCGCCGCCGCGGTGCGATTGAACTTGGTCTGTTCGAGCGCTTTTTCGATCAGGCTGCGCTCGACGGCCTCGAGGTATTCGGGCAAGGACAACGGGAAGACGATCGCATCGAGCGCCACCAACGGCATGGCGGCACGCGGCCCCGTGGCGTCGGCATCGACGGCATCGGACATTTCGTCGGCCTCGTCGTGCACATAAGCCGCTTCGCTCGGCGCCTCGGCCGCACCGGAGGGCGCCATCGCGGTCTCGACCAGGCCCAGGTCGGCAGCCGTGATCAGATCGCCGCCCGCAAACGCGCTCGCGCGTTCGAGGATGTTTTCGAGCTCGCGCACATTGCCCGGGAAGCCGTGCTGTTGCAGCACCTCGATCGCATTCGCGCTCAAGGCACGCGGCACCGACCGCCCTTCCATTTGCGCCAGGCGTTGCAGGATCGCATTGGCGAGCACGGGAATGTCCTCGACGCGCTGGCGCAGCGGCGGCATGCGCAACTCGATGACATTGAGCCGATAGAACAAATCCTGGCGGAAGATGCCGGTGGCCACGCGCTCGGGCAGATTGCGGTGGGTGGCGCTGATGATGCGCACATCGACCGGGTCTTCATTCGTTGCGCCGACTTTGCGCACGCGCCGTTCCTGAATGGCGCGCAAGAGCTTGACCTGCATCGCAAGCGGCAATTCGGCGATTTCATCGAGCAGCAAAGTGCCGCCGTTGGCTGCCTGAAAAAAACCGTCGCGGTCGGCTTCGGCACCGGTGAACGCGCCTTTGCGATAGCCGAAGAATTCGGCCTCCATCAAGGATTCTGGAATCGCGCCGCAATTGACGGCGACGAAGGGTTTGTCGGCACGCGGACCAGCGAGATGGATGGCGCGCGCGGCCACTTCCTTGCCGGTGCCCGATTCGCCGTAGATCGCCACCGGCGCCATGCTGCGCGCCAGGCGTCCGATGGTGGCGCGCACTTCCTGCATTGCGGCCGAGACGCCGAGCACGCTGCGTTCCGGATTGCCGTTGCCGCCGGCCGGCGCGATGCGTTTGGCCGGCGCTGCCTCGTGCGCGCGCAAAGCCGAATGAATGGTGGTGCGCAATTGATCGAGCGCGACCGGCTTGGACAAAAAGTCGAAGGCGCCGGCCTTGAGCGCGCTGACCGCCGCTTCGGTGCTGCCGTAGGCGGTGATGACCGCGATCAGCGTGCCCGGCAATTGCTCGCCGACCAAACGGACCAGTTCGAGGCCGTCGCCGTCGGGCAGACGCATGTCGGTCAGCACGAGCGAGAACGCATGCTCGTTCAATTGCGCGCGCGCCTCGGCCACCGTGCCGGCGGTTTCGACATCGAACCCCATCTTGAGGACGGTGAGTTCGAGCAGTTCGCGCAGATCGGGCTCATCGTCGACGATGAGCACCCGGGCGATGCCCTTGCGTTGCGGATCGAGTGCGGCGGAATCGATGGTCATGAAGCGTCGGAGTCGAGCGTTACCCCGGATTCTGCACCAGCCGCGAAGCGCAGCGTGAAGGCGCAGCCATACCGGCGGGTCGCGATGGCG
>CAXBRX010000097.1:0-10083 GCA_963977835.1 uncultured Derxia sp. | reverse complement strand
GCACTGTGGGCCTTGCCGCCTGAATCTGTGAACCGCTGACCTCTCTCGAACCTGCATCCATGTCCAACCACACTGCCGCCCTCGACATCAGCGCCAAGCTCTGGTCACTGTGCCACGTGCTGCGCGACGGGGGCATCACCTACCATCAGTACTTGAGTGAGCTGACCTATCTGCTGTTCCTGAAAATGATGAAGGAGACGGGACAAGAGGATCGGCTCACCGTCTGGAAGCTTGAAGATCCCAAGAAGAAGAGCGGCCCCAAAGTAGAACAGCCCGGCACCCGTTGGGACGACCTGCTTGCCGCCTCAGCGCGCGCCCGACGTGTTGAGGGTCTGGTTGCGGTGCCAGAGCAACAACAATCCATGCACGAGCAAGGACAGCGCCAAGGCCATCAGCAATAGGCGGTTGCGACGCATCCAGTCGCGCAATGACGGTGCGGAGGATCCACCGAATTCGTCTTGTATTGCGACCGCCTGCACCCTGATTCCGTCCCCGTCCAGCCTCGCGATGCCGAGGCGGCTTGTTCCAAGTCATCGGCCGCGCTCGGCAGCCCTTGCCGGTGCTGCGATAATGCGCGGCCGCAATTTCGGTCTTCGACCGCCCACGTCTGCGCACCCGCGCAGCTTCGTCCCGACTTCATTATGACGCCGCGTTTACCGCTGACCCGCGCTGCCGCCCGTTCCAAGACGAGTGGTTACATTCGCCTAGCATCTACCGCGCCATGGCGCGCCGCGGCCATGGCCGCCGGCCTGCTGGCCATGGGTGCGGCGTCGGCGCAGGAGGCCCTGCCCTTGTGGGAAGCCGGTGCCGGGGTCTCGGTCGTGGATTTCCCGCATTACCGGGGCTCGGACCAGCGCCACACCTATGTCCTGCCCCTGCCTTACTTCATCTATCGCGGCGACGTCCTGAAGGTGGACCGCCAAGGCCTGCGCGGCCTGTTGTTCGACAGCCAGCGGGTCGAACTCGATCTGAGCGTCAATGGCTCGGTGCCGGTCGACAGCGCCGACAACCGCGCGCGCCAGGGCATGGACGACCTCGATCCGACGCTCGAAATCGGTCCGTCGCTCAATGTGCATCTGGCCGGAGCCGAAGGCGAGCACACCCAGCTCGACCTGCGGCTGCCCTTGCGCGCGGTGATCGCGAGCAACTTCCGCCATGTGCGCCATGCGGGCTGGATTTTTCAGCCTCAGCTCAATCTCGATGTCCGGCACCCGTTCGGCGCGCAAGGCTGGAACCTGGGCCTGGCCGCCGGGCCGATCTTTTCCGACCGGCGCTACAACGATTATTTCTATGGCGTGAGCCCGGCGGATGCGACCGCCGAACGCCCGGCCTACCGCGCCGGCGGCGGCTATGCGGGCACGCAATTCATCGCGGCGCTGAGCAAGCGTTTCGACTCGACCTGGTTCGGTGCCTTCGTCAAGGCCGACACCTTGCGTGGCGCGGTGTTCGACGACAGCCCGCTGGTCAAGCAGCGCACCAGCTTCACCGCGGGTGTCGGTTTTGCCTGGATCTTCGCGGTCTCCGACCGGCGCGTCGCGCTGCCGGCCGCCAATGCCGCGCGATGAATCGAGCCCGATGACGGCCCCGACCTCCTCGCCCTGGCTCGCACGGTTCGCCGCGCGTCTGCGCGCCTTGCGCGACACCTTCGCCATGGGCATCTGCCTGCTCAGTTGGGGCGCGTTGGGGCTCGTCTACACGGCGCTCGGCGCCCTCTTGTATCCGGTGCTGCCAAGACCCACGGGCGCGCGCTTCGGGCGCGGCGCGATCCGCCATGTGTTTCGCTTCCAGCTCTGGCTGTTGCGCGCGCTCGGCCTCATGCGCGCCGATCTGTCGGCGCTGCGTGCCTTGCAAGGCGAGCGCGGACTCATCATCGCCCCCAACCATCCGAGCCTGCTCGACGCCGTGCTCGTGGTGGCCGAAGTGCCCGACGTGGTCTGCATCATGAAGGCGGCCGTGCAAGACAACCTGTTCCTCGGCGGCGGCGCGCGGCTCGCGGGCTACATCCGCAACGACTCCAACGCGAACATGGTCCGGCGTGCGGTCGATGAACTCAAAACCGGCAGCCATGTGCTGCTCTTTCCCGAGGGCACGCGCACCGAGCATGCGCCGATCGGCGAATTCAAAGGCGCGCTCGGCCTCATCGCGCGCCGTTCGGGCGCACCGGTGCAAACCGTGTTCATCGAAGCCGATTCGCCTTACCTCGGCAAGGGCTGGCCCTTGTTCCGCAAGCCGCCGTTTCCGCTCGTCTACCGCGTGCGGCTAGGGCGACGCTACACCCCCGATGCGCATGACAAAGCCTTCATGCACACGCTCGAAGATTATTTCCGCGCCGAATTGCGCCCGTGTTCGCCATGACCGCCACGACGACACCCTCGACCACCCATGTATTGCTGATTCCGTCGTACAACACCGGTGAGCGCCTCGCGCAGACAGTGCGCGACGCGCTCGCCCAATGGCGCCCGGTCTGGGTCGTGATCGATGGCAGCACCGACGGCAGCGCCGAGGCCGTGAAAGCCTTGGCGCAGACCGAGCCGGGCTTGCGCGTGATCGAGCTGCCCAGCAATTGCGGCAAAGGCGCAGCGGTCTTGCACGGCATGGAATGCGCGCAGGCCGAAGGCTTCACGCATGCCTTGACGATGGACGCCGACGGCCAGCATCCGGCCAATCTCATTAACCGTTTCATGCAAGCCTCGATCGACGCGCCGGCTTGCGTGGTGCTCGGTAAACCGGTGTTCGACGCGAGCGCGCCCTTGTTGCGCGTGCGCGGACGGCGCATCTCGAACTGGTGGGCCAATGTCGAGACCCTGGGCGCCGGCATCGGCGATTCTTTGTTCGGTTTTCGCGTCTATCCGCTGGCGGCGTCGGTGCGCATCATGCGTTCCACGCGCTGGATGCGACGCTTCGATTTCGATCCCGAACTCGCCGTGCGTCTGTGCTGGGCCGGTGTGCGTCCGCTCAACCTCGATGCGCCGGTGAGGTATTTCAGCGCCGAAGAAGGCGGCGTCTCGCATTTCAATTACCTGCGCGACAACACCTTGCTGACCGGCATGCACATCCGGCTGGTGTTCGGCTTTGTGTTGCGCTTGCCGGTGCTGATCTGGCGCCGGCTGATGCGCTGACGCGCCCTCAGCTCATCGCGCCATTGATCGAAATCACCTGGCCCGAGATGTAGGCCGCGCGTTCGGACGCCAGGAAGGCCACCAGGTCGGCGACTTCCGCGGGCTGACCGACACGCTTCATCGGCACCAGGGTCTTGACCACTTCGGGCGGAAAAGTCTTGTCGGTCATCGGCGATTCGATGATGCCGGGCGCAACCGCATTCACCGTGATGCCGCGGCTCGCGAGTTCGAGCGCGAGCGACTTGGTGGCGCCGTGCAAACCGGCCTTGGCCGCCGCGTAATTGGTCTGCCCCCGGTTGCCGATCACGCCCGCGATCGACGACAGATTGATGATGCGGCCCCAGCGCTGGCCGATCATCGGCATCAGCAAAGGCTGGGTGACGTGGAAGAAGCCGTTGAGCGCCACATCGATGACGCTGGTCCATTGATCATGGCGCATGCCCGGCATCACCGCATCGTCATGAATGCCGGCATTGTTGACCAGCACCTGGATCGCGCCATCGGCGAGCAAGGCCGTCAGCGCCGCGCGCGTCGCATCGGCATCGGTCACATCGAAACTCACCGCACTGGCCTGACCGCCGTCGGCACGAATGCTCTCGGCCACCGCCTCGGCCTGGGCCAGATTCCGGTTGGCATGCACGATCACCCGCAAGCCGTCGCGGGCCAAGGCACGGGCGATCGCTGCTCCGATCGCCCCACTGCCGCCAGTCACCAAGGCGCGCTTCATGCCTTTGCTCCATCGATGTCGAGAATCACGGTCGCGCGACCGCTGGCCAAGGTCTGGCCATCGCCGCGGACTTCAAATCGGTAGATCACGCCACCCGCGCCGCCGCTCAATTGCTCGGCTTCGATGGCGAGGTCGCCGGCCACCGCATCGAGCGGCGTCGCGGCCAATGCGGTCTCGCGCACGCCCACCAGCAAGCCGGCGCGCGGGCGTTGGCCCGGATGCAGACTCAACGCGCCATGCACCGCCATCGCCTGCGCCGCGTATTCGATCGCGCAAGCCGTGCCCAACTGCCCATCGGCGCGCATCGGATGATCGGCCGCGCGATGGCTCGACGCCGTGCAGGCAATGTGCGTCGCATCCCAATGCACGACGCCATCGAGCAGACACATCGCCCCGGCATGCGGGATCAGCGCTGCGATCTGGTCACGGTCGATCAGCATGGCAAGGCACCGACCGACAGGCGCACGCTGTTGCCGGCCACATGCGCGAGCCGGACGGTGTGCTGCCCACCGCGCGCGAGCGCTGCGAGCAAAGGCAAGGCACGCGCCGCCGGATTGCCCAGGCGCAAAGTGTCGAGCGCCGGGTCGGCCATGGCGTCGTCCTGCGTGCCAGCTTCCAAGGAGATTTCGAGTTGCGCGAGGCTGTGCGCGCCCGGTGCACGCGCGAGCACGAGCGCGACGCCCACTGGCGCAATCATTGGATGATGCGGCGCGATCGGTTGCGGATAAGGCGAGTCGTAGGCGATCAAAAGCACCGATTCGGCCTCGTGCACCAATTGCGCCGCGGCTTCGAGCAAGCCCGCGGCAAAGGTCCAGTCATGGCAAGCCAGGCTGGTCGAGGGCGCGCGCGCCTTCGCGGCGATGCTCCAATAGCCCGACGGCGCGTTATGCACCGAGTTGTGAAAACGCGTGGGCGACACCTCGCGCGCATTCTCGGCGAGCGACAGACAAATCTCGTGCACATTGTCGGGGTCGCAACTCGACGAAGCGAACACCGTCGGCAATGCGGCCGGATCGCGCTGCGCATGCAAGGCGGCTTCCATGCCGACCGCGAGCGCAAGCTTGACCGGCACGCCAACGCGGCGCCGTTCGGCCGGCGGCAACATGGCGGGCGCCGCGATCACGGTCGCGGCCTGGGCGTCATAGGCAGCGCCGGCCAAAATGGCGCGGCTCGCCTCCCAACCGGCAAGGCCGGGGCCGATCAGCCCGATGCCGTCGATGGCGCATTTCATGGCAAGGCCCGCCCGAAAATCAGACTGCAATTGCTGCCACCGAAGCCGAACGAATTCGACAGCACATGATCGAGTGCCGCCTCGGTGTTGGCGCACAAATACCGGCTGCGCAATTCCGGATCGAGCTGGCAAGTGTTGAGGCCGCCCGGCATGAAGCCATGTTCGAGCGCCAGCAGCGCGATGACGGCTTCGGCCGCGCCCGCCGCGCCCAGCAAATGGCCGGTCGCGCCCTTGGTCGAGCTGCAAGGCGTCGCATTGCCGAACACCGCGGCAACACCTTTGTCTTCGCTCGCGTCATTGCTGCGCGTCGCGGTGCCATGCAGGTTGATGTAATCGATCTGGGCCGGCGCGAGTGCAGCCGCGCGCAAGGCGGCTTCGATGGCCAGACGCGCGCCCACGCCTTCGGGATGCGGAGACGACATGTGATGCGCATCGCTGCTTTCGCCGACGCCGAGCAGACGCGGCGCATGCGGCGCCGCCTGCGCGGATTCGAGCAACACGAAAGCCGCGCCTTCGCCGATCGAAATGCCGTCGCGCTCGGCATCGAAGGGCCGGCAGGGTTTTGCCGACACCAGGCCCAACGAGTTGAATCCGTACAAAGTGGTCAGGCACAAGGTGTCGACGCCGCCGACCAGGGCCGCATCGCAAAACCCGGCTTCGATCATGCGCACCGCATTGCCGAACACCTTGGCCGACGAAGAGCACGCGGTCGACACCACCATGCCCGGCCCGCGCAACCCGAGGCGCGCCTGCACGAAAGCCCCCAGCGAATAGACGCTGTGCGCACCGTCGAAATTGAAACTCGTGGGCAAGACACCGGTGACGGGATCGCGTGCGCGGTAGGCCTGTTCGGTTTCGAGGATGCCGGCCGAACTGGTGCCGAGAAAAACGCCGATGCGGTGCGCGCCATAACGCTCGCGCGCGGCATCGACTGCGGCTTCGAAACCGTCCTGGCGCAAGGCCAGATCGGCGAGCCGGTTGTTGCGGCACTCGTAGGCGGCCATGGCGCCGGTCAGCGCATGCGCTTCGAGCCCGTCGACACGGCCGATCCAGGTCGTCAGGTCGACATCGGGAAAATCGCAAGGCCGCAAGCCCGTGCGTGCGCCGCGCAGCCCGGCAAGGGTCGCGCTCAGACCGGCGCCGAGGGCGCTGGTCAGGGTATGGGCGGTCAGGGCATAGGGTGTCACGGCGGGGCGCGAGTGTATCAACAAGCCTGAGCGCCGGACCGGCGCGCCAGATGCAGCACATTGCCAAACGGCGTGCCGACGCTCATCGGCAGACTTTGCACCGCAAAGCCAAGTTCGGCCAGTGCCGCGCGCCATTGCGCGGCCGACCGGTAATGCAGGCGAGCCCAACCCTGGCCGCGCGCCAGGCAACAGGCTTGTTCGGCCAGGCGCGTGGCGTGGAAGCGCCAGCCGGCCGCGGCATCGGCCTCGCGCAGAATCAACATGCCGTCAGGCGCGAGCGCCTCGGCGATGCGCGCGAGCACCGCCAGTTGTTCTTCGGGCGCGAGGTACAACAACACATCGAGCACGACCACCACATTGCACGTGGGCAAGGCGGCGCTGCGAATGTCGCCCTGAACCAGATGCGCACGCGCGCCGAGGGCAGCCTGGCCGGCCGCGACCTTCCAATCGAGCAATTCGATGCCCGTCAATTGTTCGGGCTGCGGCGGCGTCGGCCAATCGGCGATCCAGGTGCCGTTGCGATGCGCCGCGGCGGCTGCATCGAGCAAAGCGGGCAGCACGCCCAGGCCGCAGCCCAGATCGAGCAAACGAACCCGTGCGGGCAACAATCCGCGCGCGAGCAAAGCGCGAAACACCGGATCGTGGCGCAGCTTGCCGCGCGCGAATCCGTGCGCATACCGGCCGGCCGCGGCATACCCCGCGGTCGCCTGCTCGACCAGGGTGTCGAAACTCAATGCAGCGGCCTCAGTCATGATCGGGATCGGGTAAAGGCACGGCGCGCCATTGACGCTCGGCCAGCAAGGACAACAACCGCGGCAAGACCGTGAGCACGGCTGGCGCACCGGCGCTGCGCAAGCCCGCGTATGGCGTCGGTCCGTCGTGCAACAAGACGATGTCGCCCGCGCGCAAGCCGCGCGCGATGCGCTCGAACACGCGCTCGGCATCGTCGGTAACCGCATCAAAGCCGCGCCGCGACCAGGACACATAGCCCAGCCCCAGATGCGCGAGCACCGGCGCCAACAACGGATTGCGGATGCCCATGGGCGCGCGGAAATAACGCGGTGCGACGCCGGCCGCGGCGGTCAGCCAGGCTTGCGCCAGCGCGATCTCGCGCGCCATGTGCATGGGGCCGTAAAAACCGAACCACATCGGATGGCGCGCGCTATGGTTTTCCACGCGGTGGCCGCGCGTGATGATCTCGCGCACCAGCGCCGGATGGGCGGCCGCGCGTTCGCCGATGCAAAAGAAGCTCGCGCGTGCGCCGTGCGCGTCGAGCAAGTCGAGCACCTTGGGCGTCACCTCGGGGTCGGGACCATCGTCGAAGGTGAGCGCGATTTCGCCGCGCGCCGCTGCCGAAGAGGACAAGCGCGTGCGGTTGGGGCCGAGCAGCCGGCTGCGCGGCATGCACCCAGCCGCGAACAACACGGCGTGATTACCCAGCACCAGCGCCAGCCACCAAGGCCAGCCTTGCGGCCATAGCCACCAGGCGAGCGCCGCGCCCGCATGCAGCATCGCGCTCAGGATCAACGCGGCGCTCATACATGCTCCTGCGCGATGGCCGCGGGCGCACGGCGACCAAACAAGACGGCCGAAAACACCAGACTCAGACAGGCACCCAAGGCGACGGTCTCGCCGATGGCGCTGAGCACCGGCACGCCCGAAATCGACAACATGCCGAAGGCGATGACGGTGGACACGGTCGCGAACCCCAACGAGACCATGGTGCGGTCTTCCTCGTCGGCGGCGACCGAAGCGGCCTCGCGCCGGCCGCGGTCGAAGAACAAGGCGTAGTTGGAACCGATCGCGACCGCGAGCAGCACGCCGATCAGATGGAACAAGAGCAAGGTCTGGCCGCTCGCGAGCACGATCGCAAGCGTGACCACGACCGCGCCCGTCACCGGCAGCAGCACGCGCAACGCACGCACGAGCGAGCGCAGGCTGAGCGCGAGCAGCACCACGATGGCCGCAGCCCCCGCGAGCGCCAGACGCAGCACTTCATGCAGATAGGTCGCGTACAAAGCGTCGCTTTGCGCGCTCAGATCGAGCAACACCGCATCGGCGCGCTGCCCGGCCAGACCGCTCGTGGCCAAGGCCTGCTCGATGCGCGCCGGATCGCGCACGCCGCGCAAAGGCAGCACCGCAAGCACCTGATCGCCGCGATCGACGAGCAAGCTGTCGACTTGCTGCGCGAAATGTGTGCCGCGCAAATCGGCGCGTGCCAAAGGCGTTGCCAAACGCGCCGCAGCCAGGTCGGCATAGAACGGCTCGAAGGCCTCGGGTTTGAATGGCAGGCCGCCCAAGGCCTGTGCCATGCGTTCGCGCGCGAGCGCCGGTGCGGGCAAGGCGGCCAGACGTTCACGCTGAACGCGTTCGCTCGGCAAGGCCTGCGCGGGCGAAGTCACGCCGCCCAACGCGCCCTCGGCGACCAAAGGCGCCAACGCCTGGCCGACCGCCTCGGCGCGTTCGAGCGCTTGTTGGTCATTGCCGCCGGCCACGATGATCAGATGCCGCACATCGGGCGCACCGAGGTCGGCGCGCAAAGCACCGTCCAGCGCCTGATCGGCCGCCGACACCGGGCTCAAGCTCGACAGATGGTCGTTCCAGAGCGGACCGCGATGGAAAACGATCGAGACCGCGGCCAGACCGATGACCGCCAACACCCAAGGCCGCCAGGCGCCGGCACGCGCAAGCACCGCGCGCACCATGGGCACGAAGCTTGGAATGCCGGGCGCCGCAAACCCGGCCGGCACGAGGCTCGGCAGCACCCAGCGCGTGACGAGAATGGCGACGATCAGGCCGACGATGGAAAACAGCCCCAATTGCGCGATGCCGGGAAAGCCGCCGAACAGCATCGCCGCGAAGCCGCAGATCGAAGTCAGCACGCCCAGGCGCAAGGTGGGCCAGATGCCGGCCAAGGCGAGGCTCGGATGGCGTTCACGCGTGAGGCGCGCAAAGAAATACACCGCGTAATCGATGGCCTCGCCGATCAGGGTGATGCCGAAACCCAGCGTCACGCCGTACACCACGCCGTCGCTGAACTGGACGGCCGCGATGCCGGCCAAGGCGCCACTCGCGACCGGCACCATCGACAAAGCGACGACGCGCACCGAGCGGTAGGCAAACAAGGTCAGCGCGCCGATCAACACGGTCGTCAACATCGACAAGCGCGTGGCCGCGCCTTCGATCGTCGCGCGCGCATGGACGGCGAACACCGCGGGGCCGGAGACCAGCAGACGCAGATCGGTGGCGGCGCCGGACGCCGCACCTGCCGCCCCCGCGCGCGCCTGCGCAAACGCCGCGTCGATGCGTGCCAGTGCGCGTTGTTGCGCATCGATGTCGTAACCCGCGGCCGCGGTCTGCAACAACAGCACCGCGCGCTGTCCGTCGGCCGATGCCCAGACCCCGGCGCGCATCGCGGGGCGCGCCTGGTTCGCATAGCCTTCGATCAAACCGAGCAATTCGCCGGTCGGATCACGCGCGATGAATTGTTTGACCAGACCGCCCATCGGCCCGCCGAGTGCTTGCAGATCGGCTTCGAGCGCGGCGCGTAATCCTTCCGGTGTGAAGCGCGCGGAACCGACTGCGGGGCTCAGTGCATAACGATGCTCGCGCAACAACGCGAAGTCGGCCGCGTAGGCGGATTCGTCGCCGTTGTCGACCGCGATGAATTCCGCACCGCCGCGCAAGGCTTGCGCCATGGCGCGGCTGATCTGTGCACGCGCCGCG
This sequence comes from uncultured Derxia sp., assembly GCA_963977835.1. Lineage (GTDB taxonomy): Bacteria > Pseudomonadota > Gammaproteobacteria > Burkholderiales > Burkholderiaceae_E > CAXBRX01. The sequence continues at coordinate 93 of CAXBRX010000097.1, read as the reverse complement.
TCGTCGCCGCCTTCGATGCCGATCAGAATCAGACGCGACACCGCACCGTCGCGCAATTGATCGGCGAGCAGGCTTTGCTCGGGCGTCGGATGG
>CAXBRX010000096.1:0-10099 GCA_963977835.1 uncultured Derxia sp. | reverse complement strand
GTACGCGTAAATTATCTTCGAGTAAGTAGAACTCCCCAGCTCCCGCGCGCACGATGTCGACTCCTGCGATGTGCGCATAAATATCAGAAGCTACTGCGATGCCTTGCATCTCGGGGCGTTACTGCGCATTACGAAACACTTGAACGGCTGGCAGAACGCCAGCTTTCACAATATGTTGATCGTGATAGATGTCGTGTATGAAAAGATTGAGCGCTTGTACGCGTTGCTTCAGACCTGCTTGCAACTGTGCCCACTCAGAAGACGGGATGATGCGCGGAATAATATCGAAGGGGATGAGCCGTTCTGTACCTGCATCGCTACCATAGACTGCAAAGGTGATGCCTACACGTCGAAAAATGACATCAGCTTCAACACGTTTACGCGCCAACATGTCTGGCGGCTGTTCTGCCAGCCAGTCTTCGAATGCACGGTAATGAGAGCGGATTTCAGCTCCTCCATCGACGTACATTTCATTGAAAAAGTTGGCCATGAGCCCGAGACTCCGATGATGTATCTGTTAGATGGTCTAACAGGTATATCAAGAAATGTGCCAGCAATACAGATTTACGGAGTGCGTAAATTTTCTAGCATCGCTATTTCTTCGGGTCCGGGAGGTTCAGTGAGCAAAGACACGATGACCATCGCCAAGAAGGCAGCAGGTACACCAAAAATGCCAGCAGATATGGGGGCGATATGAAACCACTGGTGAGCTACGTCACCGCCCAAGCTAGGACTAGTCTGCACCAAATAGATGAGGCAGACGAAAAATCCGCTCAGCATGCCTGCGATTGCTCCCTGCTGGTTCGCACGTTTCCAGAAAATGCCCAAAACCAGTGCAGGGAACAGCGTCGATGCCGCCAGCGAGAATGCCGCGCCCACGATGCTGCGCCCGATCGCCGGCGGATAGGCGTGGATGGGATCAGTGAAGCCGGGACGGTTCTTCGGTCCCTCGGCCTGTGGCCACCCGTAGTTGGCGCCGCGCACGATCAGGTTCAGTTCGTCGCCGCCGGCCGGGCCCATCTCGTGTGCCCACAGCTTGCCGTTGGCATCGAAGCCGGCGCGCAGATAGTGCGCCGACAGCGGCCGGAAGCGGCCGTTGTGGACGTCGTCCTCCCGCGTCCACATCGCCTTGACCGGTTTGCCGACTTCCTTCGACAGCATGACCGCATCGACGATGAAATCGACATCGCGGTTGCCGCGGCGGCCAAACCCGCCGCGAGCGCCGAGGCGATCAGGCCAGACTTCATTGCGCCCCCTTGCGTTGCGCCATCGCCTGGGCGCCGAATTGCTTGAGGTCGTCGAGGGTCAGGAAGCCCTTCTTGGCGGTGTCGATCTCGTCGAAATGCTGGTACACGCGCGGCATCTTGCCCTTGGCTTCTTCCTTGGTCAGTTGGCCGTCGCCGTTGGCATCGGCGCTCTTGAAGCGTTGTTCGAGCTGGGCCATGGCTTGTTGCGCGCGGTCGGCCTTGCTGCCCGCGTTCTGGGCGAAGGCGGGCAGGGTGCCGAGGCCAAGGCCCAGCAAGGCGGCGAGGGCGAGCGGACGCAGGGCACGGCGAGCGGTGGTGTTCATGCAAATTCTCCTTGAGTGGTGAGAGGGTGAGTGGCGGGCGCGCTGACCAGGCCGCGCCTCAGGTTTTTGGTGGTCGGCCCGAGGCCGTCGGCTTGCCAGCCCGGCGGCCCGAACAAGGCACCCAGCACGGCCCGCAGACTGCGGGCGGCGGCCAGGTCGCGCACCAGCGCCATCCAGTCGTGGAAGGCGATGCGCAATGGATTATGCGAATTCACCGGCGTGACAAGGCCATAGCGGCAAGGCTCGGCCGCGTCTTCCTCGGCGAAGCTGCCGAACAGGCGGTCGTAGACGATCAGGATGCCGCCGTAATTGGTGTCGAGGTAACGCGGGTTGCTCGCGTGATGCACGCGATGATGGCTGGGCGTGTTGAACACCCATTCGAACCAACCGAGCTTGGGCACGAGTTCGGTATGCAACCAGAACTGCCAGAGCAGGTTCAGGCCCAGCACCGCGAACACCGCGATCGGCGCGAATCCGAGCACGATCATGGGCACGAAAAACAGCGCTGCGCCGCTGATCCCTGCTGTCCAGCCCAGGCGGTAGGCGGCGGTCAGGTTCATGTGCTCGGGGCTGTGGTGTACGCAATGCGAAGCCCAGAACCAGCGGATTTCGTGGCCGGCGCGGTGGTAGGCGTAATAGCAGAGTTCGGTGCCGAAGAAGAGCAGCGCAAGACCCCAGACGGTGTCGAGCGGGACGGTGGCCACGCGATGCAGCCAGAACCATTCGACCACGCCGCCCCAGACTGCGGTGGCGGCCAGGCGCGACACGGGCTGGCCGAAGGCGATGGCGAGCGAGGCCAGGCTTTCGCGGCCATCGAGGCTGCCGCGCCGCGCGCGCACGTCCGCCCCATTGGGCGAACCGTGCGCGCGCTTTGCAAGCCACCACCACTCAAGCGCTGCGCACGCCATGAACACCGGCAACAACCAGGGCAGCAACATGCGTTCGGCATTCATGGCAGGTTCTCCGAAAAGCGGCTTCGTCGATCAGCGGCAGGCGACCGTGTTGCCCGCGGCGTCGGTGCAGGTGCCGGTGTGCTGCACGCCGGTGTCCTTCGAGTAGGTCGTCGAGCCGTTGTAGGTCGTGCCGTTGGCGCCGGTGGCGGTGGTCGTGCGGCTGCCGTTGACGCTGCCGTCGGCGCCCTTGGTCACGTTGCCCGAGCTGTCGACCGTGCCTTTGGCGCCGGTGGCGGTGAAGCCGCCTTGGTGGCTCGCGCTGCCGTCGGCATTGCGGGTGGTGGTGCTGGCGCGTGCGCCGGTCGCGCCGCTGGCGGTCTTGAACGCACCGCCCGAAGCGGCCGTGCCGTTGCCCGCGCCGTCGGTCGTGTAGCCACGTCCGCGCACCGCGGCGCCGCCTTCCGGGCCCTTGACGGCGGTCACGGCGCCGCCGGTGCGGCCGCCTTCGGGGTTGGCAACCGAGCCGCGTGCATGGGCGCGGCCGCCGGCTTGCGCGTCGACGGCGACGGCAAACAAGGAGGTGGTCAGAGCGGCGAGAATGCCGAGGCGGGCGATGGTCTTCATGGTGTTTCTCCTGGGGCGGATCAATGGTTGGGAAGTCGATCGAAGCGCAAGGTGCGTCTTTCGATGGAGCGCAGTCTGGTGGCCTGGCGTTAGCCGCTGATTGCATGCAGGCGGCCGTGTGTGCGGACTTCTTGCAAGCGGCGGGTCTTGTAATGCGCCGTAATCAGCCGCAAGCCCTTGGGGGCGGGGCGCTGTTACGATCGCTCACATTGCATCGGGAGAATTGCTGTGAACGACGCCGTCAGCGGGGTTTCCCCGCAGACCGAGACCAAGGGCCGGATCCTCATCCTCGACGATGAAGTCGAATTGCGCGCCATGCTCAGCCGCTATCTGACCGGGCAGGGCTACACCGTGCGCGCGGTGGCCGACGCACCTCAACTCGACAAACTCCTGTCGCGCGAGCGCTTCGACCTGCTGGTGCTCGACTTGATGATGCCCGGCGAAGACGGCCTGGCGGTCTGCCGGCGCCTGCGCGCCCAGGGCGAGACCATTCCCATCTTGATGCTGACTGCGCGCGGCGACCCGGTCGATCGCATCGTCGGCCTCGAAATGGGCGCCGACGATTACTTGCCCAAGCCTTTCAACCCGCGCGAATTGCTCGCCCGCCTGCAAGCCATGTTGCGCCGTCAGGCCATGCTCGGTGCCGCGCCCGCGGCCGCCCATGTGCAGGCGGTGAACTTCGGGCCTTATGTGCTCGACCCGGTCGCACGCCGGCTCGAACGCAACGGCGAGCCGATCAGCCTGACGTCGGGCGAATACGCGCTTTTGCAGGCACTGGCCATGCATGCCGGCCGGCCGCTCGGGCGCGAGCGTTTGATGGAACTCGCCTACGGGCGCGACCATGAAGCCACCGACCGCAGCATCGATGTGCAGATCCTGCGCTTGCGCCGGCTCATCGAAGACGACCCCGCGGCGCCGCGCTACATCCAGACCGTGCGCGGTTTCGGCTACGTGTTCGCGACCGACGGACAACCGCGATGAGCCGCAAGGCGAGCTGGCTGCCGCGCACGCTGTTCGGCCGCAATCTGCTGCTCATCGTCGCGCTGGTCGCGCTCGGGCAATTGGCCTCGGGCGCCATCTGGTACACCCAGGTGCAACGCCCGCGCGTCGATCGTGCCGCAGCCTTCGTGCTCTGGCATGCGGGCACGGTGCGCACGACGCTCGCACGGGTGCCGCCCGCCGACCGCGACGCGACCATTGCCGAACTCAACCGCCTGGGCCGCAACGGTGTGCGCATTGCCGACGTTGCGCCCGACACCGGCGACATTCCCTTGCAGCCGGTCGCGCGCTTGTTCATGCGCCGTCTGCAAGAGCGCATCGGCACCGATTACCAATTGAGCTGGCAGGTCGAGCCCGAGCGCCGCTTGTGGGTGCGCCTGAACGTGGACGGGCGCACGCTCTGGTGCGGCTACAGCGCCGATGGCCTGATGCCCGACATTTCCGGTCTGGTGCTGGGCTTGTCGATCACCGTGATGCTGCTCGCCTTCGTCGGCGCGGCGGTGATCCAGCGCCACCTCAACGCGCCTTTGCGCGCGCTCGCGCGGGCCGCGGGCGATGTCGCGCTCGGGCGCAAGCCGCAATTGCCCGACGAACGCGCGGCGCCCGAAGAGATCGCGGTGGTCGCGCACAGCTTCGCCCAGATGAGCACCGCGCTCGACGATCTCGAACGCGAGCGCGCGCTGATGCTGGCCGGGGTCTCGCACGATTTGCGCACGCCCTTGACCAAGCTGCGCCTGGGCCTCGAAATGCTCGACAACCCGGCCGAAGCCGATCTGATCGCGAGCATGGTCCGCAGCATCGAAACCGCCGATGCCGTCATCGACCAGTTCATCGATTACGCACGCATCGGCCATGACGAAGCGATGCAGGCCATCGACCTGAACGCCCTCGTGCGTCATGCGGTGCAGGCGGTGCTCGATCCGCGTCTGGACATTGCGCTGGAATTGGGCGAGTTGCCCCAAGTGCTGGCGCGCCCGGTGGCGGCCGAACGGCTGGTGACGAATCTGCTGCAAAACGCGATGCGTCATGGCGCGCCGCCTTTCGTCGTGCGCACCGAATGCGACGGCGCGCGTGCGCGCCTGGTGGTGCAAGACCGCGGCCCCGGGATCCCCGAGGCCGAGATCGACCGTCTGCGCCGGCCGTTCGCGCAACTCGACACCGCGCGTGGCGGCAAGCCAGGCGCGGGGCTCGGACTCGCGATCGCCGATCGCGTCGCGCGCCTGCATGGCGGCGAGCTGGGCCTGCGCAACCGCGCCGAAGGTGGGCTCGAGGCGAGCGTCGGCTTCGCCTGTGTTTCTCTGAACTGACCCGGGAACGTCGTCGGCTTGTCATGCGGCGCACCGATAGTGCGCGGCGATGATGGACTTCGGCAGCCCGGCATGGACATTGCCCTCGTGACCGACGCGTGGCACCCGCAGATCAACGGCGTGGTGCAGACCTGGACTTACATGATCCGGGAGCTCACCGCCCTCGGCCACACCGTACGCGTGGTGACGCCCGATGGCGCGCGCACCATCGCCGCGCCGTCCGAACCTGGACTGCGGCTCGCGATCAATGCGCGCCGGCATGTCGCGCAAGCGCTCGGCGAGCGCGCGCCCGACGCCTTGCACATCGCGACCGAAGGGCCGCTCGGCTGGGCCGCGCGCCGCCATGCGCTCAAGCGCGGCTGGCGCTTCACCACCTCGTATCACACCCGCTTTCCCGAATACCTCTCGCACCGGTTCCGCATTCCGGCCGCGCTCACCTATGCCGTCATGCGGCGCTTCCATGCGCCGTCGCAGCGCGTGCTCGTGCCCACGCGTGCGATGCACGACGAATTGCAGGCTGCCGGGTTTGAACGCTTGCAGGTCTGGGCGCGCGGCGTGGATGGCGAACGCTTCCAGCCCGCCGCGGTGCCGGCCCAAGGCAGCGCCTTGCCTTATCCGCGCCCGATCTGGCTCAACATCGGCCGGGTCGCCCCCGAAAAAGGCTTGCGCGCATTTCTGGCGCTCGATCTGCCCGGCACCAAGGTCGTGGTGGGTGACGGCGCTGCGCTGCCGCGTTTGCGCGCCCGCTTCCCCGAGGTGGTCTGGCTCGGCGCGCAGCCGCATGCCGATCTCGGCAAGTATTACGCCGACGCCGATGTGTTCGTCTTTCCGAGCCGCACCGACACCTTCGGCCTCGTGATGCTCGAAGCCAATGCCTGCGGCACACCGGTCGCGGCGTTTCCGGTGACGGGACCGATCAATGTCGTCAAGCCGGGCCTGACCGGCGTGTTGTCGGAAGACCTCGGCGACGCCTGCCGGCGCGCTTTGCAGCTCGATCGCGCCCAGGTGCGCGCCGCCGCGCTGCCTTACACCTGGCGCGCGATCGCCGACGATTTGCTCGGCGTGCTGGTGCCGACTGTAGGCCAGCCCGATGCCGCGCCGTCCGCGCGCGTCGGACTCGCGGCCGGCCGTTGAATGACGGCCGCTGCATGACGGCCGAGGCGATGCCGCGCGGCTTCGTCGCGCTGATGCTCGCGCAATTCGTTTCGGCACTCGCCGACAACGCGGTGCTCATCGTTGCCATCGCGCTGCTGGCCGCGCGCGGCGAGCCGGTCTGGATGGCGCCGTTGCTCAAGTTCGGCTTCATCGCGTCTTACGTCGTGTTTGCGCTGGTGGTCGGCGCGCTCGCCGATGCGTGGTCGAAACCGCGCGTGATGATGGCCACCAATGCGCTCAAGGCCGTCGGCTGCGCGGCCATGCTCGCTGGCGTGCATCCGCTCGCGGCCTACGCCGTGATCGGGTTTGGCGCCGCCGCCTATTCACCGGCCAAGTACGGGCTGATGGTGGAATTGCTGCCGCCCGGGCGCTTGGTGGCGGCCAATGCCTGGCTCGAAGCACTGACCATCGCCTCGGTGATTCTCGGCACGCTGACGGGCGGCATGCTGATCGCCCCCGAGTTCGCCACGTTGATGAGGCGCGGGTTCGACGCGTTCGCACCGAGCGGTGCGGCGCCTCTCGCGATGCCGAAGTCCGCCTTGGCGGCCGCTCTGGTGGTGGTGTTGCTGCTTTACGCCTTGGCGGCGCTGGCCAACCGGTTCGTGCCCGATTCCGGTCGGCGTTACCGGCTGCCGCGCACCGGCATCGGCGCGCTGGCCGGCGATTTCGGCCGCGCTTTGCGCACCCTCGCGCGCGACCGCGAAGGCCGGGTCTCGTTGGCTGTCACCAGCCTGCTCTGGGGTGTGGGCACGGCCTTGCAATTCGTGGTGCTCGACTGGGGCTGCCACGCGCTGGCGCTGACGCTCGACCGCGCTTCGATGCTGCAAGGCGTGGTCGCGATCGGCGTGGCGGCAGGCGCGGTGCTCGCGGCGCGCACGGTGCCGCTGGCACGCGCGCCGGGCTTGCTGCCGTTCGGCATGTTGTTCGGGCCTTTGCTGTTGTGCATGCTGGCCATCACGCGGCTGCATACGGCGTTGCCGATGATGGCGGTGCTGGGCGCGGTGGCGGGCTTTTTCATCGTGCCGATGAATGCCTTGCTCCAGCATCGCGGCGTGGTGCTGCTCAATGCCGGCCAATCGATCGCGGTGCAGAACTTTTGCGAGAACCTGAGCGTGATGGTGATGCTGGCGCTTTATGCGGGCTTGCGGCGCGCCGAGCTGCCGCTGCCCTGGATCATCGCCGCGCTCGCGGTCTGGGTGTCGCTCGCGATGGCGGCCATCGTCGTCGCCCATCGCGGGCGTGCGCCGCGCGCGGCTTAGGGCGGCGCGCGGCGGCGAGGCCGCTCAATCGTCGTGAGCCGGTTCCGCGGGCATTGGGATGCGGGTCGCGAGCACCTTGTCGATGCGCTTGCCGTCCATGTCGACGACCTCGAATTTCCATTCGCCCCATTCGACCGTGTCGGCGGTGCGCGGAATGCGGCCGAGCAACAGCATGATCATCCCCGACAGCGTGTGGTAGCTGTCGGAATCGCCTGCGGGCAGGTCGTGCAGATCGAGGGTGTCTTGCAGCTCGGGCAGTGCGATCACGCCGTCGAGCAGCCACGAGCCGTCTTCGCGTTGCAAGGCCGAGGATTCTTCGGCCTGCGGCGTCGGGAATTCGCCGACGATGGCTTCGAGCACATCCTTGAGCGTGACGAGGCCTTGCACTTCGCCGTATTCGTCGACCACCAGCGCAGCCGGCGTATGGCTGTTGCGGAAGTTCTCGACGAGTTCGGTGCCGGTCAAGGTCTCGGGCACATACAAAGGCGCTTGCAGGCCTTGGGTGAGGTCGAGCGGCTTGCCGGCCAGCATTTGCGAGAGCAGATCCTTGGCGCGCGCGATGCCCAGCACATCGCTCAATTCGCCGCGGCAGACCGGAAAGCGCGAGACATGCGAATTGGCGATCTTGTCGCGGTTGACCTCGATCGGATCCTGGATGTCGAGATAGACCACATCGCCGCGCGGCACCATCAAGGAAGTGAGCTTGCGTTCGTCGAGCCGGAAGACATTGCGCACCATCTGCTGCTCGGCGTGTTCGAACACACCCGCGTCGGCGCCTTGTTCCATCAGCACCTGGATTTCTTCTTCGGTGACTTGCGGGCCCGAGTTCTGGCGCGCGCCCATCAGGCGCAGCAAGGTGTCGGTCGAGAAGGTGAGCACCTTGACCAAAGGCGTGGCGACGATGCTCAGCCAGCGCATGGGCAGCGCGACCACGCGCGCGATCGTCTCGGGATACATCTGGCCGAGGCGCTTGGGCACCAGTTCGCCGATGATCAAGGACAGCAGCGTGACCACCATCACCACGATGACGAAGGCGAGCACGGAAGCGAACGGCGCGACGATCGGGAATTGCACGCTCAGCCAGACCGCGAGCGGATAAGCAAAGGCGTTTTCGCCGACGATGCCGGTGAGGATGCTGATCAGCGTGATGCCGATCTGGACCGTGGAAAGAAAGCGCGTCGGATGCTCATGCAGCTTGAGCGCTTCCTGCGCCTGCAGGTCGCCGTCGTCGGCCATCGATTGCAGACGGGCTTTGCGGGACGTGGCGACGGCCATTTCGCTCATGGCGAACAAGCCGTTGAGGCAGATCAGAAACAGTAAAAGCGCAACTTCCATGGCCGCAGCCGAGAGTCAGACATGGGTCGAGCATAGCAAACACCGATGACGGCGCGGTTTTCAGGCCGCGTCGGGTGCAGAACCGGGCGCCGAATCGGGCGCTGCACGCAGCCAGTCGCCGGGCGTATAGCCAAAGGCCTTGCGGAACCAGCGCGTGAAATGCGCCTGGTCGGAAAACCCGCATTCGAACGCCGCCTGGGCCGGCGATCCGGTCGCGGCCAGCAAGGATTTTGCGTGGTGCAGGCGCGCGGTACGCAGGTATTCCGATGGCGACAGGCCGATCCAGCGTTTGACCACTCGGTGCAGCCGCTCGCGGCTGACACCGCAGCGCGCGGCCAGTTCGGGTACGCGCAACTGCCCGTCGGCCGCGGCGGCGCCAAGGCGTTTGAGCAGCTTTTGCTCGGCGCTCGTGGGCAAGGGGCCGGCGTTTTCGGCGTGCGCTTGGTGCGCGGCCGCGTGCAGCGCGGGCAAGGCCGTGCTGGATGAGGTTTGCATCAACAGCGTATGGCCATCGGGCGCGGACTTGACCGCGTTCTCAGGCCCGGCCATGGCGTTACCACCCGGCCGGTGGCCGACGCTCACGCTGTAGCCGCACCGCTCTGTCAGTTTCGGCATGACGAAACAGCCATTGCTATCGGTTGCCTGCACACAATATTCTGTTGTAACTCCCGGTGATAAAATCGGGTTTGAGCAACTTGTACAAGTGATGCTTTATATTTTGTTAAATCGTGCCTCCAAACCATGAATAATTTTGATATTAATTTTGATAGTTCTTTTATGATGTATAATACTGGAGTAATATACATTCCAAAGAAGTTTAGAAAAGAATTATGCGAAAAGGCATTAAAACTTGTAGACTATTTAAATCATAATTTTGACCCAAGTGAAAGATATGGAAATAAGTTAGATGAGCAAATTGCTTTAAGTATTGTTTGTCACGATACTTATGGAAGATTT
>CAXBRX010000095.1:0-10137 GCA_963977835.1 uncultured Derxia sp. | reverse complement strand
TGCCGAGCACCGCCCAATCGCTCTTGGAGCGCCGGTAGTTGGGTGCAACGCCGCCTGGTCCCCGCATGCCTCGCATGGATCGCCTTACCGCAGGATTAATACAAACGGATTATGCCGTTCGTGCCGCGCAAACCACGCGAACGCCGAATGTGATCGACGACAATCACAAATTCAGCACAAACGGATAGTCTTGCGGCCCCGATTCACTCAAGCCTGAACTCATGGAAACGATGACCCCTCCCCCCAATGCGCCTGGACTGGCGATGCAAGCCTATCGCCACGAGCAAGGCCTGTTCTTCGTGCTTGCCGCGTTCTCGATCCTGTTCTGGCTCGGCATCACGCTCCTCACCATCGGCATCGTCTGGATCTATGTGCTGATGTTCTGGATCATCGGCCTGTTCTCGTTCTCGGCGCTGATCAGCCATCTCAAAGGCTCGGCGGTCCGCATCACGCCCGAACAATTCCCCGACCTCCATGCGCGCTTGCTGTATTGCTGCCAACGCGTGGGCCTGACCAAGGTTCCCGAAGCCTATGTGATGAACGGCGACGGCCTCTTGAACGCATTCGCCACCCGTTTCCTGCGCCGCTACTACGTGGTGCTGCTGTCCGACGTGCTCGGCGCGATCGACAGCGACAAGGACGCGATCAACTTCTACATCGGCCATGAAATCGGCCATGTCCATCGCAGCCATATCGCCAACGGCTGGTGGTTGGCCCCGTCCATGTGGATGCCGGTGATCGGCGCCGCTTATCGCCGTGCCCAGGAATACACCTGCGACCAATACGGCCTCGTTTGCTGCCAGCACCCGGAATCGGCCGCGCACGCGCTCGCCGTGCTCGCTGCGGGTCCGTCGCAATGGAAGGCGATGAATCTCGACGCCTACCTCAAGCAATGCGAGACGACCGGCGGGTTCTGGATGTCGCTCAATGAATTGACGAGCGATTATCCGTGGCTGTGCAAACGCATGCGCCACATCATGCCGCAATCGCCGGTGACGATTCCGAGCCGCAATCCGTTTGCCTGGTTCCTGTCGTTGTTCATGTTCCGCGCTGGTCCGTTGGGCATTGGCGGCAGCATGCTGTTCCTGGTCGCTTTCATCGGTGTGCTGGCGGCGATCGCCATCCCGCAGTATCAGGACTATGTAACGCGTGCCAAGAACATCCAAGTGTTCTCGTATGCCGGCGATGCCACCACCAAGGTCGGCCAGTTCTACATGGAAAAAGAACAACTGCCGGAAAGCCTGGAAGCCATCGGCATCACCCCCAAGACGACCGGCTTGCCCATCAAGGCAATGGAGCTGAGCCAGGACGGCGGACAGATCACCATCGAGTTGGCATCCGGTCATAGCATCGTCTACGAACCCCATGTGGACGACGCCGGCAAGGTGGTCTGGGATTGCGCGACCGATTTGCCCAAGAAGCAGATCCCGAAAAACGCCAAATGCCAGTCCAATTACACCGACCCTAACGACATCAGTGACTTGATCCGGCAAATGCGCTGACGCACAACAACGCGCTGCAGTGCGACAATCGGCGGCTCCTACCCTCTGGAGCCGCCGATGTCTTTTGTACCCTCCCCCGACAAACAACCCGTCTTGCGCGTGGTCGCCATGCCGGGCGACGCCAATGTCTATGGCGACGTCTTCGGCGGCTGGATCATGGCCCAGGTCGACATCGCGGGGTCCATCCCGGCGATCAAGCGCGCCAACGGCCGCGTTGCGACGATCGCGGTGAATTCATTCCTGTTCAAGCAGCCGGTGTTCGTCGGCGATCTGCTGAGCTTTTATGCCGACATCGTGCGCGTGGGCAACACCTCGCTGACGGTGCATGTCGATGTTTGGGCCCAGCGCAACCGGCTCGATGACGAAGTCGTGCATGTGACCGACGCGACCCTCACCTATGTCGCGACCGGCGAAGACCGCAAGCCGCGCCCGGTGCCGCCGCTCGGCTAAGCGCCTTCAGGACGCGGCCGCTTGGGCGCCGAGCGCCTGTTCGATCCAGGCGGCGGCCGCCAGCAGGCGCTGGTCGTCGCCCGGACGGCCCACGACCTGCAGTCCCAACGGCAGCATTTGCAAGCCATCGCCGCATGGCAGCGTGACGCTCGGGCAGCGCAACAATTGCCAAGGCCGGTTGAACACCGGATCGCCGGTGGTCTCGGTGCCGAGCGGCGCTTCGCCCGGTGCGGCCGGTGCGATCAGCACATCGCGCCCGGCGAACAAAGACTCGATCGCGGCAAAACTCGACCGGCCGACATCGATCGCGTCGGCATAACGGCCGCCATCGATGGCACGGCCATCGGCAATCAGCCCTTGCAAGGAACGCGACAGATCGCTGCGGCGGTATTGCCATTCAGGACCGAGTGCGCGCGCGGTCTCGAACAACTGGATGGTGCGCTGGGCATCGAACAAGCGGTCGAGCGCCGCCGGCCAGACCGCATCGCCGACCTTGGCGCCGGCCGCGCCCAGGGTTTGCGCGGCACGCGCCACCGCGACCCGCATGGCTTCCGAAGCCGCCGAAGCGCGCGAGGTCATGGTCACGCCCACACTGGGCACGAAGGCGCGGGTGCTCGGCAGCGTATTGGGGCGCGCCAATGACAACACCCCGGCGAACCAGCCGGCATCGTCGACCGAGCGCGCGAACACACCGACTTCATCGAGGGTGTCGGAATTGGGCTTGACCCCGGCGCGCGGGATCAGGCGCGGCGAAGGCTTGTAGCCGACGATGCCGCAAAACGCCGCCGGGCGGATGACCGAACCTGCGGTTTGTGTACCGAGCGCGACCGGCGCGAGCTGGGCCGCGACCGCGGCCGCCGAACCGCTCGACGAGCCACCCGGCGTGTGTTCTGGGTTGCGCGGGTTGAGGGTGGGCGCAGGCTGGAAATTGGCGAATTCGGTCAGCGCGGTCTTGCCGAGCACGAAGGCGCCCGAAGCGCGCATCAAGGCCACGCAGGCGGCGTCGGTCGCCGGCACATGGTCGGCGTAGATGACGGAACCGTACCGGGTCGGGATCGCCGCGGTATCGATGTTGTCTTTGACCGCCACCGGCAGGCCATGCAGCACATTGCCCGACGAGGCGCGGTCGAGCGCACGCGCCGTGCGCAAAGCGGCCGCGCGATCGAACCAGACGAAAGCATGCAACGTGGGGTCGATGGCCTCGATGCGGTCGCAGAACGCGGCGGTCACGGCCTCGGCCGTCACCTCGCGCGCGGCGATGGCCGAGACGATGCGGAATGCGGACCAGTCGGTGATCGATTCGTGCATACCTTGCCTATGGGCGATCGCCCTCAAAGTTCGATGACCGTGCGCTTGCAGACCGTGCGCAACGCAAAACTCGATCGTATGCGAGCCACGTTCGGAAAGCGCGACAAATGCTGTTTATGGATGCGTTCGTAATCCTGCGTGTTACGTACCGCGACGCGCAACAGATAATCCGATCCGCCCGACATGAGGTGGCATTCGAGGATGTCGGCGCAATCGCGCACCGCTTGTTCGAAAGCATTGAGCGCGTCCTCGCGCTGGCTGCCGAGCGTCACCTCGATGAAGACATTGGTCGCACGACCGGTCGCTTCGGGGTCGATCAAGGCGGTGTAGCCGGCGATCACGCCTTCGGCTTCCAGGCGCTGCACCCGGCGCAAAGTGGCCGAGGGCGACAACGCGACCTTCTCGGCCAGCGCGGCATTGGTCAGGCGGCCGTCCTCCTGCAGCAATTGCAGGATGCGGCGGTCGATGCGGTCGAATTCGGTCATGGGGAAAGCTGCCAGTCTGCTCGCGGGCCGGTCATTCGTTGGTCCGCATCGCACGATCCACACGGATTGTGCGCTCATGCGCAGGATTATTCGCCGCCTTTCAATTCTCGCGCAATGTTCTTGCGCAAACACCGCGATTTGCTGCACTGCTTCGACAACCCATTCGACGCCGCTCTGGGAACAATGCTCGCACTCGCGCCGCGTTGTGCGGCCGCCCTCACCTCATGGAGATTCACATGCTGATCGGCGTTCCGAAGGAAATCAAAAACCATGAATATCGCGTCGGGATGACCCCCGACGCTGTGCAAGAAGCCGTGCATCACGGCCATCAAGTCGTGGTCCAGACCGGCGCCGGAACGGGCATCGGCTGCGACGACAAAGCCTATCAAGCTGCGGGCGCAGAGATCGTCGCCGACGCCAAGACCGTCTTCGCGCGGGCGGACATGATCGTCAAGGTCAAGGAGCCGCAGCCCGAAGAATGCAAGATGCTGCGCGCCGAGCAGTTGCTGTTCACCTACCTGCATCTCGCACCCGATCCCGACCAAGCCGCGGCGCTCCAGAAATCCGGCTGCACCGCGATCGCTTACGAAACCATCACCGACGAACGCGGCGGCCTGCCTTTGCTCGCACCGATGAGCGAAGTCGCCGGACGCATGGCGATCCAGGTCGGCGCGGTCGCGCTGCAAAAGGCCAATGGCGGCCGCGGCGTGCTGCTCGGCGGCGTGCCGGGCGTGGCCCCGGGCAAGATCGCCATCGTCGGCGGCGGCGTGGTCGGCACCAATGCGGCCAAGATGGCCCTGGGCCTGGGCGCGCAAGTCACCATCCTCGACAAATCGCTGCCCCGCCTGCGCTACCTCGACGACATTTTCGGCGGCCGGGTCCAGACCCGTTACGCGACCATGAGCGCGACCGAAGAAGCGGTCTGCGAAGCCGACCTCGTGGTCGGTGCGGTGCTGATTCCGGGCGCAGCCGCGCCCAAGGTGATCCGCCGCGCACAACTTTCGAAAATGAAGCCCGGCGCGGTCGTGGTCGATGTCGCGATCGACCAGGGCGGCTGTTTCGAGACCTCGCATGCGACCACCCATGCCGACCCGACGTACGTGGTGGACGGTGTCGTGCATTACTGCGTGGCCAACATGCCGGGCGCAGTCGCGCGCACCTCGACCTTCGCGCTCAACAACGCAACCTTGCCGTTCACGCTCGCGCTGGCCGACAAGGGCTGGCAAAAAGCCTGCGACGAAGACCCGCATCTGCGCGCCGGCCTCAATGTGCATGCCGGCCGTCTGATCCATCCGGCCGTGATCGAGGCGCTCGCCAAGGTGGCCTGAGGCCCGCAGCGTCGTCACTCAAGTCACCGACACCTGCTTGCGCCGCGCCCGGCGGCGCAAGCAGGGTCGTCCATCGCTTAGCATCGCGCGGTCTCTCGAAGTCGATGCGATGCCTGTCTGGTTCTCCCCTTACCTGCTGTTCCCATGCGTCGGCGCCGTGCTGCTGGCCGCGTTGCCCGCGCTCCATTGGGGGCTGAGGCGCGCGCTGCGCGCACCGCGTCTGCGCGAAGCCGATGATCTCGCGGTGCATGGCGTCGCGGGCCAGACCGTGCGCATTCCCACCGTGCGGCAACGCCATTTGTTCGGATGGTGGTTGCCCGCGTCCGCAGACGCCGGCGTCCCTGCATCGGTGGCCATCATCCTGCACGGCTGGGGCGGCAATGCCGAGGTGATGCTGCCGCTCGCGCGCCCCTTGCTCGCGGCCGGCCATGCGGTCTTGCTCATCGACGCGCGCAGCCATGGCCGCAGCGACGATGACGATTTTTCATCCTTGCCGCGTTTCGCCGAAGATCTGGACGCCGCGCTCGACTGGGTGCGCGCGCGTGCCGATGTCGACGGCGATCGCATCGCCGCGATCGGTCATTCGGTCGGCGCGGGCGCGGCCTTGCTCTGCGCGGCGCGCGGTGCGCCGCTCGCAGCGGTGGTGAGCCTGGCAGCGTTCACGCACCCGGCGGAAATCATGCGGCGCTGGCTCGCCTCACGCCGCGTGCCGTATTGGCCGCTCGGCTGGTATGTGCTGCGCTATGTGCAACGCGTGATCGGCTTTCGCTTCGACGCGATCGCCCCGATCAACACCATCGCGCGGGTGCGCTGCCCCATCTTGCTGATGCATGGCGCCGACGATGCGACCGTGCCCGCGAGCGATGCGCAGCGCCTCTACGACCGGCGCAGCCATGCGCATGTGCGTTTGTGCATCGAACCCGGCGCCCATGATTCGATGCAGGATCTGCTGCCCCATGCCGGCGTCATCACCGGCTTTCTCGCCGCAGCGCTGGCGCGGCCTGCCTGATCAGGCGTTCTTCACGCCCGAGACCACATGCCCGGTCGGCGCGACCTGCGCCGCCGAATCGCAATGCCGGGTTTGATCGTCGAAGAAGAAATCGGGTTCGAATTCGCGCAGGAAGGGGCCTTTGTCGAGCCCGCCGAGGAAGAAGGCTTCGTCGACCTGCACATTCCAGTCCATGAGGGTACGCACCGCGCGTTCATGCGCGGGCGCGCTGCGCGCCGTCACGAGCGCGGTGCGCACGCGCATCGGCGCCTCGCTTTCGAGCGCGGCTTGTTGCAAGGCATGCAAGGCCTTGAGCAAAGGCGCAAACGGCCCCGGCGGCAGCGGCCGGCCCGCATGCCGGGTTTCATGTGCAACGAAACCATCGAGCCCCTGGGCCTGGAACACGGCCTCGGCCTCGTCGGAAAACAGCACCGCATCGCCGTCGAAAGCGATGCGCACTTCGCCCGGATGCGATTCGGCGAGTTTCTTCGATTGCGGATAGACGCGCGCCGCCGGGAACCCGGCCGCGAGCGCCGCGCGCACATCGGCTTCATTGGCCGAAAGAAACAGGTTCGCCGCCAGCGGTTCGAGATAACGCCAAGGTTCGCGCCCACGCGTGAACACGCCGCGCTCGATCGCATGGCCCGAACGCCGCGCCGAATTGAAGACCCGCAGCCCCGAGACCGGATCGTTGCGCGACAAAATGACGACCTCGACGCGATGCTGCGCCGAGGTGTTGAACGCGAGCAGCTTGCGCACCAGCGGCCCCGCCACGCCTTCGGGCGCGGGCAGATCGAGCCGTTCGAGTTGCAGCCGCATGTAGGCCGCGTCGTCGCTTTGCTCGAACAAACGGTTTTCTTCTTCGAAATCGAACAGCGCGCGCGAACTGATCGCGACGACGAGCTGGTTCTGCAAGGTCAGGGCCATGGGCGGATTATGCCCGCGCGGCGTTCAACGGAAGAACAGCGTGGCGAGGCCGAGGAAGATGAAGAAGCCCATGCTGTCGGTCATGAAGGTGAGCAGCACCGACGAGCCCATGGCCGGGTCGCGGCCGATGCGCTGCAAAACGAAGGGCACCAGCATGCCCACGCAAGTACCCACCAGCATGTTGAGCAGCATGGCCATGAACATCACCACGCCGATCAAAGGCCCTTGCGCGGTACGCATGTACAACAGCCAGGCGAAACCACCTGCGATCGAGCCCCAGACCAGACCGTTGAAGACCGCGATGCTCACCTCTTTGAGCAAGAGGCGCCGGGCATTGGCCGTCGTCACCTGACCGAGCGCAATCGAGCGGATCAGCAGCGTCATGGTCTGGTTGCCCGAATTGCCGGCGATGCCCGCCACGATGGGCATCAAGGTCGCGAGCGCGACCACCTTCTCGATCGTGCCTTCGAAAGCACCGATCACGCGGCTCGCAAAGAAGGCCGTGCACATATTCACCGCCAGCCACAACCAGCGGTTCTTGGCCGATTTCCAGACCGAGGAGAACAAGTCTTCGTCTTCGCGCAAGCCGGCGTTGGCGAGATCGCGTTCTTCGCTTTCCTCGCGGATCACATCGACGACTTCGTTGACCGTCAGCCGCCCGATGAGGCGTCCGCGCCGGTCGACCACTGCGGCCGAAACGAAGTCGTAGCGCTCGAAGGCCTGGGCCGCGTCGCCAGCATCGTCTTCGGGATGCAGGGTGAAGACCTCCGTCGACATCACCGCGGCGACGTCGGCCTCGGGCTCCTTGACCAGCAAGGCATTGAGAGTCAACGAGCCTTTGAGGTGTTCGTCACGATCGACCACGAAGATCTGGTCGGTATGGTCGGGCAGTTCATCGAAACGGCGCAGATAGCGCAGCACGACCTCGAGCGTGACATCGTCGCGCACAGTCACGGTCTCGAAGTCCATGCGCGCGCCGACCGAGTCTTCCGGGTAGGACATCGCGGTCTGGAGCTCTTCGCGCTCCTCGACCGTCAGGCCTTCCTTGACCTCCTCGATGACCTCATGCGGCAGGTCGGGCGCGAGGTCGGCGATCTCGTCGGCATCGAGGTTTTCGACCGCGTCGACGAGTTCGTCGCGGTCCATGGTCGCGATGAGGGTCTCGCGCACCGCGTCCGAGACTTCGAGCAGGATGTCGCCTTCGCGGTCCTGGCGCACCAGGTCCCAGACCTGCAAGCGCTCCTGCAAAGGCAGCGCTTCGAGGATGTAGGCGATGTCGGCCGGGTGCAGTTCGTCGAGCACCTGGCGCATCTCGGCTTCGTGCTGGCGATGCGTGAGCTGGGCGACGAGTTCATGCCGTTGATCGTCCTCGGCATGGTGCTGGCGTTCCGTCACCTGCTCGACCAGACGCTGCTTGTGCAACAAGTCTTGAATGCGGGCCAGCGCGCGCGGCGCGACGTCCGGCTCACGCGGGGTGGGCGCGGCGGATTCGATCGCGGTGGTCGGCTCGTTGGACACAGGTGAGGTCATGGGCTTGTTCGCACAGGTGCGCGATTGTACTGGCCCACGCCCCGCCCAACGACACCTCAAGCCGATGGAAGCCGCGCGCGTTGCAGCAACTGATCCAGACGCAGATGCATGTCGCTACGTTCAAGACAGACCTGCCGCCACGACTCGTCCAAGGTCGCGGCGGCGCGCTCGAGCCAGGCCCGCCCGCAGGTGGCGACACCGAGCGCCCATTGCGCATCCAGCGCCCATGCGGCCTCGGCCAGATCGGCGGCAAACTCCGGGAACAGCGTCGGATGCGGATGAAAGCCGGATTCGCACAACGCCCAGGTCGAGCGTGCCAGCGCCAGCGCTTCGTCATGGCGCGCCAGCACGGCCAGGATCAACGCACGCCGCGCCTGCAAGGCCAACTGAAAGCCGACCCCGCCGCCGTCGCGCGCCACGGCGATCTCGGCCGTCAGCACCGTCAGCATGGCCTGCGGGTCCTCGCGCCAATGGACGTAGGTCAACAAGCGGCTCTTGAACACATGGTCGTCGAGGGCGACGATGCGCTCGAGCATCGCCCCCAGGCCCGTCATCGACTGCCGCACATTGGTCAGCGCGACTTCGATCATCAAGGCGTGCGCGGGACTGTGGCCCTGACGCGCGGACAATTCGGTCAGCGTGCGCTGGGCCAGATCGCGCCGGCCCAAGGCCAGATGAAAGATCGCCTGGCGGCACAACAACAAAGGCGCCGTGCGCGTGCCGTGCGTGACGATCAGCCGGGAAATCTCCTCGAAGCCCTGGAGTGCCGCGCCCCATGCCCCGGCGGCGATGCTGACCCAGACATGCACTTCTTTGCATCCGATCGAGTCGTCGTGCCCCATGTCGACTTGCGCGGCATTCAGGCTACGCATGCGCTCGGCCCAATCCTGGGCCGTGTTCAAATGGCCCAAAGCCAACTCGATCGTGACCAGGCCATTGATGTGCTGCACGGCATGGTCCACGCGCCCGGCTTCCATCGCGCGCTCGTAGACGGCACGCGCGCTGGCGAGTGATTCGGCGCATCGGCCCGAGGTGAAACGCAACATCGCCAGCGCCGCCAGAATGTTCGTCTCGTAGGCGATGATGTCGGTGCGATGCTGATCGGGATCGCAGCGCGAATACAAGGCTTGCGCGCGTTCGGCGGCGCGCAGCGCCTTGGCCATCTCGCGCAACTCCCAATGCGCGACGCATATCGTCCATTCGAGCGCCGCCTGCGCTTCATAGGCATTGGCAAGCTCGGCTTGTTCGTAGGCAACGCCCGCAGCGTGCAGGCATTCCTGCCATTGACCACGCTCGACCAGCAGCGCAGCACGCGCGAACCCGGCAAAAGCGCGCTCGCTCGGGCTGCGCGCGAGCGCTTCGAGCTTGTCCACGAACGGCGCCCACTGATCGAGATAGGGTCTGTGGGTCAGGATCTCGGTGGCCGAAAAATACGCGTCGAAGGCGGCGGAAAGATCGCCGGAACGCTCCGCCACCTCGCCGGCGCGCAACCACCATTGCGTAGCTTCGACGCGGCGCAATTTGGCGATCGATTCGACCGCGGCCGCGTGCAAAGCCGGCAGCGCCCGCGCGGGAGCCTCGGCGTCGATCCAATGCATCGCGATGCGTCCGGAGACCCC
>CAXBRX010000094.1:0-10147 GCA_963977835.1 uncultured Derxia sp. | reverse complement strand
ACGCGAACGCATCGCTTTGCGCGTGCATCCGACATCAAGCTGGCCTTGATTCAAGTGGCCGAGACGCTCGAAAAGCGTTCGCAACTGGCCAACGAAATCATCAAGGGCGTGATCCTGCCGCAGTTCGTCATCCTGCCGATCTCGGTCATTCTGGTCTGGGCCGGGTTGTCGCGCGGCATCCAGCCGCTCAAGAACCTCCAGCAGAAGCTGCGCGAGCGCAAGCCCGACGATTTGAGCCCGATCGACGAACACGAAGCGCCCGAGGAGGTCGCGCCGCTGGTGTCGGCCTTCAATGATCTGCTCGCGCGCCTGGGGCATTCGATCGGGCAGCAAAAACGCTTCATTGCCGATGCCGCGCATCAGATGAAAACGCCGCTCGCGGGCCTGCGCACCCAGGCCGAGCTCACGCTGCGCGAAGACAACACCGACGAGATCAAGCGCAGCCTGCGCCAGATTGCCACCAGCACCGAGCGCGCGACCCATCTCATCAACCAGTTGCTGGCGCTGGCGCGCGCCGAGAACCAGGCCGGGCGCAATGCGACGCTGGCGCCGGTGGAGTTGTGCAGCCTCGCGCGCGAGGCGGTAACGGGTTTTTTCGAGGCTGCGCATGAAAAGCGCATCGACCTTGGCTTCGAAGAGCCCGGGCACAACGTGCTGATTCATGGCAATGCGCTGCTGCTGAGCGAAATGCTCAAGAACCTGATCGACAACGCGCTGCGCTATACGCCGGTCAATGGTGCGGTGACGGCCCGGGTGAGCACCGACATGTACCACCAGTTTGCGATGCTCGAAGTCGAAGACACCGGCCCCGGCATCGCCGAGTCGGAACGGCATCTGGTGGTGGAGCGGTTTTATCGCGTGCTGGGCACGGGCCAGGACGGCTCGGGGCTGGGGCTTGCGATCGTGCGCGAGATCGCCCAGCAGCACGAGGCCGAGATGGCGATCCGCGCCAACCCGCGCGCGGCCCAGCATACGGGCGGTGACCCGAAGCTGCCGGGCTGTTTGATCAGCGTGACCTTCCGGCAGTTGCGCGCGCCAGAGCGCCTGGACGACTGACGCGCGCGCCGCTTATTCGATCGTGGCCATGCCGCCGACGACGGCGTGCATGCCGCCATCGACGAACAGCACATCGCCGGTGACGCCGGCGGCCAGATCGGAGAGCAGGAAGGCCACGGCATTGCCGACGTCTTCGATGGTGACGTTGCGGCGCAAGGGCGTGTTCAGCTCATTGAACTTGAGCATCTTGCCGAAGTCGGCGATGCCCGAAGCGGCCAGGGTCTTGATGGCGCCGGCCGAGACGCCGTTGGCGCGGATGCCGCGCGGGCCCAGGCAATCGGCCAGGTAGCGCACGCCGGCTTCGAGCGAGGCCTTGGCCAGACCCATGGTGTTGTAGTGCGGCACGACCCGGGTCGAACCGAGGTAGGTCAGCGTCAGCGCGCTCGGGCTGCCGCCTTTTTCCACCGCCTTGAGCAGCAAGGGCAGCGCGGCCTTGGTCATGGCCGGGAAGGAATACGACGAGATGTCGTGCGCGACGCGGAAGCCTTCGCGCGACAGCCCTTCGAGGAAATCGCCCGAAATCGCTTCGCGCGGCGCAAAGCCGATCGAATGCACGATGCCGTCGAGCGAGTCCCAGTGCTTGGCCAGACCCGTGAAGGTGGCGTCGATCTGTTCGTCGGACGAGACGTCGCAATCGAACACCAGCGAGGTGTTGAATTCTTTCGCGAAACCGTCGATGCGGTCGCGGAAACGCTCGCCGACGTAGGTCAAGGCGAGTTCGCCGCCTTCGCGCGTGATGGCTTGCGCGACGCCGTAGGCGATCGAGCGATTCGAGAGTAGCCCGGTGAGCAGGATGCGTTTGCCGGCAAGAAAGCCCATGTATGTCTCCATTGGAACGGCGCGGATTTTACTTGAGGAGCCGCCCCAGCAGGAACGGGCGGTTCCGGCCGTCTGGTCAGTGCTTGTTTCGCGCGAGTTCTGCCTGGTCGATGTCGACGTAGCGCCACCAGTCGCGCACGAAGGGCCAACGCCGATAATTTTTGACCCACGGGTACGAAAAATCGATGGCGTAGGTGTGCAGCAGGTAGTTCATCGGCGCGTAGGCGATCAGGATCTTTTGCAATTCGCGCAGCTTGGCGATGCGTTCCGGGCCGTCGGGCATGGCGTCTTGTTCGCGGAACAATTTGTCGAAGGCTTCGAGCTTGAAGCGCGACAGATTGTCTCCGCCGGTGGCCGGGCCATAGCCCTGGCGTATCGAATCGCCGCTGTCGGGGCCGGCGGCCGACAGGCCCAGCCACCAGACCATGTATTGCCCATTGCGCGCGAATTTGAGCTGCTCGGGCCATTTGGCGACCTTGAACCGGGTCTTGAGGTGCATGGCGTCGAGCGATTTCTTCCAGATTTCATCGCTCAGGCGCGAGCGCTGGTCGGGCTGGGTCGAGACCTCGATCTCGAGCGGCGCGCCATCGGGCTGGTCGCGCCAGCCGTCGCCGTCGCGGTCGAGATAGCCGTAGGCGTCGAGGATGGCATTGGCGCGGGCGCGGTCGGTCTCACCCATCTCGGTGCGCAGGTCGGGGTCGTAGCCGTAGGTCTGGGGCATGATCGGCCCTTGCGCCGGGAAGCCCTGGTACTTGTACATGGACTTGATCAATTCGTCGGTGTCCAGGCCCAGATTGAGCGCGCGCCGCAGCGCGACCTTCTCGGGCGTATAGCCGCCGATCACGGGGTCGTCCATGTTGTAGACCGCGTAACGGTAATCGATGAAAGGCACGCGCTCGACGACGATGTGCTTCTTGGTCAGGGTCGGCGAGGGTTTGCCGCCCGGCAGCGCGACCGGCGCAAGCTCGAGGTTGATGCGCGTCAGATGGTCGTGCTCGCCGTTCAGGAACGCGAGCCAGCGCGGCTGGCTTTCTTCGATGATCGCGATCTCGACGCGGTCGATCAGCGGCAGGCGCTTGCCTTTCAAGGCATTGGCGATGCGCACCGCGTCGGCATCGCTCGGGTCGGGCGTGACGTTGAAAATGTCTTCGCGGTAGTTGGGGTTGCGCGTGAGCACCATGCGCGACGAACGCCGCCATTCGGTCAGCATGAAAGGGCCGGTGCCGACCGGATGCTCCATGATCTTGTCGCCGTAGTACTCGACGACTTCGCGCGCGACCGCACCCAGAATCGAGCCGTCGGCCAAGGTGGTGGAAAAGCGCGGATTGGGATTGTTGAGCTTGATCTGCAAGGTGTAGCGGTCGAGCGCGCGCAAGCCTTCGATCTCGCGGTCGTAATCGTATTTGCCGGTCTTGACGGCTTCGTCGTGCAAGGCGTTGTAGCCGACCAGATCGGCGATCTCGAACATGCCGTACAACGGGCTTTTCCAGCGCGGATCGGCGATGCGCTTGTACGAATACACATAGTCTTGCGCGGTCAATTCGCGCTTGACGCCTTTGAACGCCGGATCGTCGGCGAAATAGATGCCCGGGCGCAGCCGAATGATGTAGGTGCGGAAATCGGGCGAGATTTCGGGCAGGGCGCGCGCGGTGTTGGGCTCGAGGCTGCCCGGCTGGCCGAGGTAGGCAAAGCGCAAGGGCGCATCGAAGATGTGGTTGGTGACGGTCCGCGAATACAGATCGCTCAATTGGGCCGGATCGAAACCGGTCTCGGACACTTCGAAGGCGTAGCGCAGCACCTTGGGGGCCGACGCAGGCGCTTGCGGCGTGGCTTGGGCAAACACCGGGGCACAGACCACGGCGAGAACGGCGAGCGCCAGCCAACGGGCACCGCGACGGAATTGAGACGGCATGCGCAACCTTGTGTTCATCGACGGACAAGCAAGCCCGCGGCCCCATGGCCTTGCGGGTTTGCGGCAATATTCAGCCTGCATCTGCGCGGCATAATGCCGCACTTCTTTGATCGCGGCAGCTTGGTACGCACCCCGATGCGGTGCGCGTGGCGTCGACACCGGAACCTTTTCCTCACGTGCTTGCATACCTGTTGCGGCGGCTGTGGCAAATGATCCCGACCCTGATCGGGGTCGTGCTGCTCATCTTCGTGCTGTTCAAATTCTTCGGCGGTGATCCGGCCGAGATCATCGGCGGGCTAGGCGCGACCCAGGCGCAAGTCGCCGCCATCCGTCAACAGCTCGGCCTCGATCAGCCCTGGTGGGCGCAGTTGTGGATCTTCGTCAAGCAGATCGTCACCTTCGACTGGGGGCGTAGCTGGGCCACCGGCGAAGCGGTGTCCGACTTGTTTGCCACGCGCTTGCCCGCGACGCTGACGGTGATGACGCCCATCTTGCTGCTCGAAGTGCTGCTCGCGGTGCCGTTCGCGATCGGCGTCGCGTATGTGCGCGGCTCGCTGACCGATCGCGTGATCATGGTCGCGACGACGGTCGCCTTGTCGATTTCCTTTCTTGTGTATGTGCTGGTCGGGCAATGGTTGTTCGCCTTCCAGTTGGCGTGGTTTCCGGTGCAAGGCTGGAGCGCGAGCACCTGGACCAACCTGACCCAATACGCGCCACTGCCGGTGCTGCTGGCCGTGGCGGTGGGCCTCGCGCCGCAAACCCGGTTGTACCGCAGCTTCTTCCTCGACGAGATCGGGCAGGACTATGTGCGCACCGCGCGCGCCAAGGGCCTGAGCGAGACCACCGTCCTGCTCAAGCATGTGCTGCGCAACGCGATGATTCCCATCCTCACCAACGTCGCGGTGTCTTTGCCCGGCATTTTCGTCGGCTCGTTTCTCATCGAGGTGTTCTTCTCGATTCCCGGCCTCGGGCGCGAGATCCTCACCGCGGTCAATCGTAGCGATTACCCGGTGATCCAGGCCGTCACGGTCTACCTGGCGGTGATCACCATGTTCGTCAACCTCGCGACCGACCTGCTGTACAAGCTCGTCGATCCGCGCGTGGTGCTCAAATGAGCGCGGTCGTGGTCGATACCTCCGTTCCGACGCGCTCCGCGGGCGTCTGGCGCGCCGCCTGGCTGCGCTTGAAGCGCGATCGCGTCGGCATGGTGTCGCTCGCGGTGGTGGTCGTTTATTTGGCCATCGCCTTGGCGACCGCGCTGGGCGTGCTCGCCTCGGATTGGTCGCGCGAGGTGGCGGTGGCGTATGCGCACCCCACGGTGCTCGGTCCCACGCCCGATGAATCGGCGCAGATCGAGCGCCCGCATGGGCCGATGCTCGACCTCGGCAGCCTCGATCCGCTCGCGCCCAAGGCCGCCGAGATCGAACAATTGACGCGCAAATACCAGACCGCAGCGCCGGTCTTGCGCAACACGCTGCCGCTCGGTGCCGACCGCCAAGGCCGCGATGTGCTCGCCAAGGCGCTCAAGGGTGCGCAAATTTCCATCTTCGTCGGTCTGGCCGCGGCCTTGGTGGCCACCCTCATCGGTACCGTGTTTGGCGCGGCGGCCGGTTATCTGGGCGGCAAGGTCGGTGACTTGCTCGAATGGTTGTACAACGTCTTCACCGCGGTGCCGGGCATCCTGCTCATCTTCGCGTTCGCGGCGGTGCTCGGGCGCGGCATCGGCACGGTGGTACTCATCCTCGCGCTCACGGGCTGGACCGGCATCTATCGCTTGATGCGCGCCGAATACCTCAAGCATTCGACGCGCGACTATGTGCGCGCCGCGCAGGCCATCGGCGCTTCGCATGCGTCGCGCATGTTCGTGCACATCCTGCCCAATGTGAGCCATGTGATCTTGGTGCAGTTTTCGCTGCACATCGTCTACTTCATCAAGTCCGAGGTCATCTTGTCGTTTCTGGGCTTGGGCGTGCCGGTCGATTCGGTGTCGTGGGGCACCATGCTCAACGAGGCCCAGGCCGATCTCATCCTCGGCAAATGGTGGCAGTTGGCGGTGGCCACCGTCTTCATGGCGGTGTTCGTCACGGCCTTTTCGTTGCTGACCGATGCGCTGCGCGATGCGCTCGACCCGAAGCTGAGGTAAGACGATGCTGCTCAGCGTACAAGACCTGCGGGTATCGTTTCAGATCGACAAGCATGTCGTGACCGACGCGGTGCGCGGTGTGAGTTTCGACATTCCGGAAAATGCGACCGTCGCCCTGGTCGGCGAATCGGGCTCGGGCAAAAGCGTGAGCGCGATGGCGGTGTTGCGCCTGCTGCCCGACAACGCCATTGTCGGCGCGCAATCGCGCATCGAATTCGGCGGCCGCAATCTGCTCACCGAGCCGATCGACACTTTGCGCGCGATCCGCGGCAAGGACATCTCGGTGGTGTTCCAGGAGCCGATGACGTCGCTCAATCCGGTCTTCACCATCGGTGACCAGATCGGCGAAGTGCTGCGGCTGCATCTGGGCATGAGCGCGCGTGCGGCGCGTGCGCGTGTGATCGAATTGCTCAACGAAGTCGGCATCCCGCATCCGACCGAACGCATCAACGCCTATCCACATGAATTGTCGGGCGGCCAGCAGCAGCGCGTGATGATCGCGATGGCGATCGCTTGCGAACCCAAGCTCCTGATTGCCGACGAGCCGACCACCGCGCTCGATGTGACGGTGCAGCGCCAGATCCTCGAATTGCTCGCCAAGCTGCAAGACAAACTGCGCATGAGCGTGCTGTTCATCAGCCATGACCTCGGCGTGGTCGGCGAGATTGCCGATCGCGTGGTCGTGATGCGCGATGGCGTTGTACGCGAAACCGGTACGGTCGATGCGATCTTCAGCGCGCCGCAAGACACTTACACCAAGGCCTTGCTGGCTTGCCGGCCGCGCGTGGATGCGCGCCCGCGCCGCCTGCCGGTGATCGACGATTTCATGCAAGGGCGCACGCAAGATGGCCGCATCACGACTGAAGAGCGTGTCGCGCGTCCGCGCGGCGATGCGCCGCTGATCGAAGTGCAAGGTTTGCGCAAAGAGTTCCGGCTCAAGACCGGCTTGTTCGCGCGGCGCAAGATCGAAGCGGTCAAGGATGTGTCGTTCGCCGTGAGCCGCGGCCGCACGCTCGGCATCGTCGGCGAATCGGGCTCGGGCAAGACCACCGTGGGCATGCTGCTCATGCGCCTGATCGACGCGACCGCGGGCTCGGTGCGCTGGGACGGGCGCGATCTGTTGCAACTGACCGAGCGCGAGATGATGGCCTATCGGCGCCGCATCCAGGTCATTTTCCAGAACCCGTACGCGAGCCTCAATCCGCGCTTCACCGTGGGCCGCATCCTCACCGAGCCGATGCGCATCCATCACATCGGCGCCGACGAAGACGAGCGCTTCGCGCAGGCCATGGCGCTACTCGAACGCGTAGGCCTGCCGCGCGCAGCCATTCACAAATACCCGCATGAATTCTCGGGCGGTCAGCGCCAGCGCATCGCCATTGCGCGCTGCCTGGGCATGAAGCCCGAAGTGTTGATCTGCGATGAATCGGTCTCGGCGCTCGATGTCTCGGTGCAGGCCACCGTGCTCAATCTGCTGCTCGATCTGCAGGATGAATTCGGCCTGAGCTATCTGTTCATCAGCCACGACCTCGGCGTGGTGCGCTACATGGCCGACGACATCATCGTCATGCACGACGGTGCGGTGGTCGAACAAGGCGATGCCGAAGCCATCTACCGTGCGCCCCAGCACGAGTACACGCGCAAGTTGCTCGGCGCCATTCCGCGGGGTTGGCAGGCGGCCGCCTGACTCATCGTCCCGACCACCGCAACAGATCGGCGTTGATGGGCTGGCGTTCGAGGTAGGCGCGCTGCAGCGCTGGCTCCAAGCCTTGCGCACGCTCGAGTATCCAGAGGCGAGCCGTTTCCAGCGCTTTGCGCCGTTCTTCCGGCTGGCCGAGCGCTTCATGCACTTGCGCCGCGACCCAGAAGCGTTCTGCGGCGTAGACGATGTCGGGCTGATACGCGCGCGCCAGTTCATCGGCGGCTTGCACATGGCGCCGGGCGCGCCCGATGCTGCCCTGGGCGAGCGCGGCGGCACCGGCACGCACATGAGCGGCGAGCGCGTGGCCCATGCGCTGGCGCGCACTGAACCAGTCGGCAAGACGCACCGCCAGGTCTTCCGCATGCTCGGCTGGCAGTGCCGGGATGACCAGCAGCGCGCCCACGCGTGGCACGAGGTTCTCGCTGTCGTCGGTTTCGTCCATCGCCTTGGCTATTTGCCATGCGCGTGCCGCGGCGGTGCGGTCACCCATGGCGCGCGCCGCCATCACGCGATGCGCTTCGCGCATGTCGTGCAGCCGTCGTGGAAGCTCGCGGGGCAGGTCGTCGGCAAGCAGGCGATGCGCGCGGTTGGGTTGGCCCAGATGCACCCAGATCACGGCCAGCAGGTGCGTGGCGACGGCTGCGTCGGCGTGCCGTCCGCTTGTTTGCAGATGTTCGCGTGCTTGCTGCAGCATCGGCAAGGCTTCGCCATAAGCCCCGATGTTGCGCAGATGATGGCCGAGCGCGAGGCGGTGGTTGTCCAGTTGCGAGGTGAGGCCGTCGCCTTGCGCCAGATCGAGCCGCAAGGCTTCGCGGCCGCGTTCCACGGCCTCGGCCATGCGGCCCATCTTGTTGAGCGTGAACGCCTCGTTGCTGATCGCCTGGCTCAACAGATCGCTGCCGAGGCGGCGGGCATGGTGCTGGGTGTTGCGCCATGCTTGCAGCGCCTCGCCGAAGCGGTTGGAAAAATCGAGCACCAAGGCCATCGCGTTCCAGTATTGGCGGCGCTGCTCGTCGGTGGCCTCGGGGCCCTCGATCCAATCGCGCAGGCGTTCGAGCAAGGCGACGCCTTCGGCGCCGCGGTACAGCTTGGCCGAGGCCCCAGACAGGCTGAGCGCGATCGGAAAGGCCTGGCTCGGACCGCCTTCGGCCCAGGCCGATTCGATCGCTGCGGGTGCGAGTGCGAGGGTGGTTTCGAAATCACCGACGGCTTGCGCGTGGGCCAAGCGCATGACGACGAAGCGGCGTTGTTGAGCGGGCTCGTGCGCTTGTGATTCGAGTTCGTCCAAGGCCAGTCGCGCCGGTGTGCCGGCGCCGTATTTGATGAGCACCTCGGTGCGGCAGGCCATCGCGTCGAAACGGCGGTCTGCGTCATCGGCGCGCGCCCAGGCTTGCGCTGCGCGGCGCCAGGCTTCGGCCTCGTCGGCGCGGCGTCCTTGTTCGGCGCAACGGCGCGCGCTGGCCTCAAAAGCCACAGCGGCGGCCGGCCAGCGGCCTGCTTGTTGCCAATGATGGGCGAGGCGGGCGGGCTCGACCGGGTGCGGGGTGGCGCCTTGCTGCAAGGCGCCGGCAATGTCGGCATGCAGCGCACGAGCCACCGGCGCTGGCACCGAGGCCGCCGCTGCTTCGGCGATCAGGTCGTGCGCAAAGCGCTCGCCGGCAAAGACGCGGGCTGCTTCGAGTTCGGCCCATGGGTCGGCCAGGTCCACTGGCCGCAGGCGCAGCACGGCGGCGGCCAGCTCGGGCGAGAAATCTTCTCCCGCCACGGCTGCGCAGCGTGCCAGATCGATCGCGGCTGCCGACAAGGCGCCGATGCGTTGACTCACCAGACCGGGCAATGACACCGGCGTGGGGAGATCGGGCAGTGTCGATTTGGCGGGCGATGCGGGTGTCGGCAGCTTGGCGTCGGATGTGTTCGCGCTGTCTTGCTGCGGCATCGACCACCAGGCCTTGAGGATTTCGAGCATGTATTGCGGATTGCCGCCAGTGCGCTGATGCAGCGCATCCGCCCAGCGGTGGCCTTCCAATCCGGGCAGGCCCAGCGAGTCGCAAAACTCGGCGATGGCGGCCGGCGCCAAAGCTTGCAACGCGATTTGCACCGCTTCACCCTGGCTCAGCAGCGCTTGCAGAAACGTTTGCAGCGCGGGCGGCTGCGGGCCCGGGCGCAACGCGGCGGCCCATACGGGCGTCGGTTCGGCCAGCAGCGCGCGCAACCAGTCGAGGCTCGCCGCGTCGGCCAGGTGCAGATCGTCCAGCACCAGGGCAAACATGCCTTGCGCGGCGGCGGCCGCCACCGTCGCGGGATCGTAATAGTTGTCGGCGTTGAGGACGAGAAACGGCGCATTGCGCAGCGCGTCCCGCGCCGCATAGACCGCATCGGCCGTGCCGCGGCGGTGCTCTCGCAGTTTTCCTGGAGCACGCACGGCGCGCCGGGTGAGCTGGAGATCGCCCTGGGTGGGCGCATCACGCTGGATGAAGCGGCCGCGCTCTGGAAGCGCGTCGCCGGGGTGCTCGAC
>CAXBRX010000093.1:0-10175 GCA_963977835.1 uncultured Derxia sp. | reverse complement strand
TTCGGCGCCATCGTGTTCGGTCGCCTGGGCGATCTGGTCGGTCGCAAATACACCTTCCTGGTCACGATCCTGATCATGGGCTTGTCGACCTTCATCGTCGGCGTGCTGCCCAGTTACGCCAGCATCGGCATCGCGGCGCCGGTCAT
Source organism: uncultured Derxia sp. (assembly GCA_963977835.1). Classification (GTDB taxonomy): domain Bacteria; phylum Pseudomonadota; class Gammaproteobacteria; order Burkholderiales; family Burkholderiaceae_E; genus CAXBRX01. Next base: position 10,029 of record CAXBRX010000093.1, on the reverse strand, counting down.
TCTGGTCGGCTTGCGCTTGTTGCAAGGTCTGGCGCTCGGCGGTGAGTACGGCGGTGCCGCGACCTATGTGGCCGAGCATGCGCCGCATGGCAAGCGCGGTGCTTACACGGCCTGGATCCAGACCACGGCGACGCTCGGTCTGTTCCTGTCCTTGCTGGTCATCCTCGGCGTGCGCACTTCGCTGGGCGAAACGACGTTTGCCGATTGGGGCTGGCGTATTCCCTTCCTGGTCTCGATCTTCCTGCTCGCGGTCTCGGTCTGGATCCGTTTGTCGATGAACGAATCGCCGGCCTTCAAGAAGATGAAGGAAGAGGGCAAGACCTCGAAGGCGCCGATCACCGAATCCTTCGGCCAATGGCGCAACCTCAAGATCGTCATCCTCGCGCTGCTCGGTCTGACGGCCGGTCAGGCCGTGGTCTGGTACACGGGGCAGTTCTATGCGTTGTTCTTCCTGACCCAGACGCTGAAGATGGACGGCTCGACGGCCAACATCCTGATCGCGGTCTCGTTGTTGATCGGCACGCCGTTCTTCGTCGTGTTCGGCACCCTGTCCGACAAGATCGGCCGCAAGCCCATCATCATGGCCGGCTGCCTGATCGCGGCGTTGACCTACTTCCCGATCTTCAAGCAACTGACGCATTACGCGAATCCGTCGCTCGAAGCGGCTCAGGCCAAGTCGCCGATCACGGTGGTGGCGAACCCGGACGAATGCTCGTTCCAGTTCAACCCGGTCGGCACATCGAAGTTCACGACCTCGTGCGACATCGCCAAGAGCTTCCTGGCCAAGGCCGGCATCAACTACGCCAACGAAGCGGCGCCCGCTGGCACGATCGCGCAGGTCAAGATCGGCGACAAGGTCGTGGCCTCGTTCGACGGCAAGGGGCCCGATGCGAAAGAGCACGTCAAGCGCTTCAACGCCGAAATGGAAGAAGCGGTCTACAAGACTGCGGGCTACCCGAAGAAGGCCGACGACGCCCAGATCAACAAGCCGATGGTGGTCGTGTTGCTGGTCATCCTGGTGCTGTACGTGACCATGGTCTATGGCCCGATCGCCGCGATGCTGGTCGAGTTGTTCCCGACTCGCATCCGTTACACCTCGATGTCGCTGCCGTATCACATCGGCAACGGGTGGTTTGGCGGCTTCCTGCCCACGACCGCGTTTGCGATGGTGGCGGCCACGGGCGATATCTATTACGGCCTTTGGTACCCGATCGTCATCGCCGCGGGAACCTTCGTGATCGGCATGTTGTTCGTGCGCGAAACCAAGGACGTGGACATCCATAGCGATCATTTGGGCAAGATCTGACCCGAAAACGATCGATGCACCGTGAAACGGGGGGCCTGCGGGCCTCCCGTTTTGCTTTTTGCCGGCCTGGCATGGCAATCGTGCCGGTTTCTTAAGCTTTTTTAGCGCTGTGCCGGCGCGTGGCCCGGGAATCGGCGGACCGGTTTGCGCGCGCGAGTAGCAGTTTTGCATCGTGTTTTCCGTGGATTGCTGCGCATTTGCGAGAATTCGCCACCGCCGTGCGTCAATTTGTTGATTACGCTCCCAGGCGGCCGTGTCCAACGGGCTTACCCTCCAGTCCTAAACTGTGCGTTCGGGAGAACGTAATGCAGACCCAATTGGTGCAATGGACCGACGATTTCAGTGTCGGCATCTCGGAAATCGATGACCAGCATCGCGGCCTGATCGCGCTGGTGAATCGTGTCTACTCGGCGGTCATCAACAAGGCGAGTTCGAGCGAAGTCGAAGAGATCGTCCTCGCCCTGGAGCATTACACGCTGCAGCACTTCGCCGACGAAGAGCGCTACATGATCCATGCGCGCTATCCCAAGTTCGGCGTGCACAAAGCGGTGCATGACCAATTCGTCGAACGCGTGGCGGCCGAGAAAGACCGCCTGATCGCCGGCTTCCCGCTCGACATCGACATCGTCCATTTCCTGCGCGATTGGCTGATCAATCACATCCTGCGCATGGACAAGGAATTCGGCATGTACGAGCAGGGCCTGCATGCCGATGTGAAACAGCAGCGTGCGGGCTTTTTCAGCCGATTGTTCGGCGCCGAAGAAGAGGCCGGCAGCCAAGCGCCGGCGCGACGCGGCTTCGGCGGCTGGATGAAGTCCTTGTTTTCGCGCGGCCCCGAGCCCGACGAGGCTGAATTGGTGGCCGCCAGCACCATTGCGCCGATCACGACCTTGCCCACTGAATCGAGCAGCCAGGATCTCAACTTCCAGGGCGCGATCGAAGTCCACATGCGCTGGAAAGCGCGGTTCAAGGCCATCGTCGACGGCAGCAGCGACGAAAAGATCGAGCCCGAAGTCGTGCGTGCCGACGACCGTTGCGCGCTGGGTCTGTGGCTGTACGGCGAAGGCAAGCGCAAATACGACATGCGTTCCGAATACCTCGACGTGCTGATGTGGCACGCCGAATTCCATCGCCAGGCCGGTGGCATCCTTGAAACCTTGCAGGCTGGCGACCGCGACCGCGCGATGGCCGATCTCGAGCGCGGCGCCTACATGCTGGCCGCCATCAAGCTGCGCGGTTGCTTGGCGCGGCTGTTCGTCGCCACCAGCAACAGCTGATCTGTCTGCGGCCCGGGCTCAGGGTTTTTTGAGCTCGGCCCATTTCTGGGCCAGCATGCCGCCTACCGCGAGCTGGAACGGGTGGTAGATCATGAGCGGCAGCAAGATGAGCCCGAGCGCGGGCGTCGCGCCGAAAATGAGTTGCGCCATCGGCACCCCCGAGGCCAGTGTCTTCTTCGATCCGCAAAACACCGCCGCATAACGCTCGGCGTCGGCCATGCCGAGCGCGCGACAGGCAGCGTTGAGCGCGGTCAGCACCACCACGAAGAGCAGCGCCGAGCCGACCGCGGCCTCAACCACGGCCGCGATGCCGTAATGCGACCACACGCCTTGCTGGACCGAATCGGCGAACGAGGTATAGACGAGCAGCAGGATGGTCGAGCGATCGACCACCGCGATGCGCGATTTGTACCGGTTGGCCCAACGGCCGAGCCAGGGCCGGGCGAGCTGGCCGAGCGCGAGCGGCAGCAACAGCCAGAGCGCGAGATCGAGCATCACATCGACGACCGGGAAAGACGCGCCGGTGCGGCCGATGGCAAAGCCGAGCCACGCGGGCGTGAGCAGCACACCGATCAGGCTCGACAGCGTGGCATTGAACACGGCCACCGGCACATTGCCGCGCGCCACCGCCGTCAGCGCGACCGAGGACGAGACCGTCGAGGGCAGCGCGCACAAATAGAAGAACCCGAGCTGCAGATCGGGCTGCATATGCCCGGCGCTCAGATGCAGGATGGCCAGCCCCAGCAACGGAAAGACGCCGAAGGTCACGCTCTGGATCAGCAGATGCGCCTTCCATTGCAAGGTGCCCGCGCGCAAGGCGGCAAAGCTCAAGGCCAGACCGTTGAGGAAGAAGATCAACGCGACGCCGATCTTGTTGAGCAATTCGGGATGCAGCCAGCCGCCATGGGCGCCGGGCGCCGGCCAGACGATGGCGAGCACGACGGCGAGCGCCATGCCTTTCATGAACCAATCGAATTTGAAGAACTTCACCGTGGACCCATTGCGAAGGGCGCGCCGCGCCGCCGTGGCGATTGTCGCTCACGGCGGCGCGGGGTCGGTGATTCACCGTCGTTGCCGGCGGCGATTTCAGCCGCGATTCACGCCGCATGCAGCGCGATGACACGCGCCTTGGGGCTGCCGCCCGAACGCCAACTGGCCAGCAGCTCGGCTTCGTGCGCTTTGGCTGCCGCGAGGTGGCGCAGCTTCACATGGCCATAGCCCCGGATGTCTTCGGGGATGCGCGCCAGTTCGACCGCGAGGCTCAGGTTCTTGTCGTCGAGCCCAACCAATAACTCGTCGACGAGCGCCGTGTAATCGGCGATCAGCCGGCGCTCGGTGCGGCGTTCTTCGCTATGGCCGAAAGGATCGAACACGGTGCCGCGCAGGAACTTGAGTTTGGCCAGCACGCCGAACGCGCCCAGCATCCACGGACCATAACGGCGCTTGACCAATTCGCCGCGCGCATTGCGTTTGGCGAACGCGGGCGGGGCCAGATGGAAGACGAGTTTGTAATCGCCTTCGAACTGCGCCTCGATGCCGTTCAAGAAGGCCGGGTCGGTGTACAGGCGCGCGACCTCGTATTCGTCCTTGTAGGCCATCAGCTTGAACAGATATTTCGCGACCGCCGTCGTGAGTTGTTTGCCGCCGAGCTTCGCGCCCTCGGCATTGCGCACCTTGGTGACGAAATCGGCATAGCGCTGCGCATAGGCCGGGTTTTGGTAGGCGCTCAGATATTCGACGCGGCGCGCGACGAGTTCGTCGAGTGTCGCAGGACGTTTGAGTTCGACCACCTTGACCGTGGCGGGCGGCGTCACCAGCGCCTGGACCTTGGCCGGATCGTGCGCGGCGCGCCGGCCCCATTCGAAGGCGAGCTGGTTGCGATCGACACTCGCGCCATTGAGTTCGATCGCGCGCAGCAAGGACGCGCGTTGCAGCGGAATCCAGCCGCGTTGCCAGGCCCAGCCGAGCAGGAAAGGATTGGCGTAGATCGCATCGCCGAGCAGGGCGACCGCATGGCGTTGCGCGTCGATGTAATCGGCGCCCGAACGTTCGCCCGCGGGAGCGCCGAGGGCTTCATCGATCTGCCGTTCGCAGGCATCGAGCGGGAATTGCCAATTCGGATCGCGCAGGAAATCCGCCGTCGGCGATTGGGTCGAGGCGATCACCGCGCGGGTATGGCCGGCGCGCATTTTCGACAGCGCCTCGGTGCTCGCCGTCACCAGCGCATCGCCGCCGATCACGAGCGCGGCTTCGCCCATCGCGACGCGCGTCGCATGCAAGGTCTGGCCGGCATCGGCGATCTGCACATGGCTCATGACCGCGCCGCCTTTTTGCGCGAGGCCGGCCATGTCGAGCACCGTGGTCGCCTTGCCTTCGAGGTGGGCGGCCATGCCGAGCAATTGCCCGATCGTGACCACGCCGGTGCCGCCGACGCCGGTGATGAGGATGCGATAAGCCGGCGTGGCATCGGGCAGCGCAGGTTCGGGTATCGGATCGAGTGCAGGCGCGGCTGCGGCACCCGGCTGGGCCAGGCCTTTGCCTTTGCGCAATTGCCCGCCTTCGACCGTCACGAAGCTCGGGCAAAAACCGTTGAGGCAGGAATAGTCCTTGTTGCAAGACGATTGATTGATCTGGCGTTTGCGACCGAATTCGGTCTCGACCGGTTCGACCGACAAGCATGACGATTGCACCGAGCAATCGCCGCAGCCTTCGCAAACCGCTTCGTTGATGACCGCGCGCCGTGCCGGGTCGGGATACCCGGGCTGACCGCCGACGATCTTCTTGCGCCGACGCCGTTTTTCGCTCGCGCAGGTTTGGTCGTACAAGAGCACGGTGCAGCCCGTGGAATCGCGCAGCATGCGTTGCACACGGTCGAGCTCGCTGCGATGGAAGACCGGCACGCCGCCGTCTTCGAGGCCACATTCGGCGCCCGGCAAACGCGCGCCATCGCCTTCGTAGGCTTCATGTCGCGTGGCGATCGCGCCGCTGCGCGTGACGCCGTATTTTTCGATCTCGTCGGTGACGATCACGAGCCGGCGCACGCCTTCGGCCGCCATCTGGCGCGCGATCATCGGCACCGACAAATGCCCGTCGACCGGCTGGCCGCCCGTCATCGCGACCGCATCGTTGTAAAGAATTTTGTAGGTGATGTTGACGCCGGCCGCGATGCTCGCGCGCACCGCGAGATAGCCGCTATGAAAATAAGTGCCGTCGCCCAGATTGGCGAACACATGCGGCTCGTCGGTGAACGGCGCCTGGCCGATCCAGGGCACGCCTTCGCCGCCCATCTGGGTGAAGGTTTCGGCATGGCGTTCGGGCATCCAGACCGCCATGTAATGGCAGCCGATGCCGGCCAGCGCGCGCGAACCTTCGGGCACATGGGTGCTGGTGTTGTGCGGGCAGCCCGAACAGAACATCGGCTTGCGTTCGGCCGGCGCGCGGTGGTCTTTCAGCGCGCGCTCCTTGGCTTCGATGATGGCCAGACGCGCGTTGATGCGCGCGCGCACCTCGGCCGGCAATTCGAAGCGTTCGAGCCGGTTCGCGATCGCTTTGGCGATCAGCGCGGGCGAGAGTTCGTAATGCGCGGGCAGCAGCCAGGCGCCTTGCGGCAGCGCCCATTCGCCGCCTTCTTTTTCATCGAACTTGCCGTAGACGCGCGGGCGCACATCCTCGCGCCAGTTGTACAACTCTTCCTTGAGCGCGTATTCGAGGATCTGGCGCTTTTCCTCGACCACCAGGATCTCTTCGAGGCCGGTCGCGAAATCGCGCGTGATCGTCGCTTCGAGCGGCCAGACCACATTCACTTTGTGCAGCCGGATGCCGATCTGGCGGCAGGTGTCGTCATCGAGACCGAGGTCGGCGAGCGCCTGGCGCGTATCGAGATAGGCCTTGCCCGAACTCATGATCCCGAAGCGCGCGTTCGGGCTGTCGATCACGTTGTAATTGAGCTTGTTCGCGCGCACATAAGCGAGCATCGCGTAGAACTTGTAATCGAGCAGCCGCGCTTCCTGCGCGAGCGGCGTGTCGGGCCAGCGGATGTTCAGGCCGTCGGCCGGCATCGTGAAATCGGTCGGCAGCACGATCTGCACGCGGTCCGGATCGATGATGACCGACGACGACGACTCGACCACATCGGTCACTGTCTTCATGCTGACCCACAAGCCCGAATAACGGCTCATGGCCCAGCCGTGCAGGCCGAGGTCGAGGTATTCCTGCACCGTGCTCGGAAAGAACACCGGAAGGCCGGCGGCCTTGAACACATGGTCGGACTGGTGCGGCAAGGTCGAACTCTTGGCGCTGTGGTCGTCGCCGGCCATCACCAGCACGCCGCCATGGCGGCTGGTGCCGGCCGCGTTCGCATGCTTGAACACATCGCCGCAACGGTCCACGCCCGGGCCTTTGCCGTACCACATCGCAAACACGCCGTCGTATTTCTTCTGCGGGTTCATCGCCACTTGCTGGGTGCCCCAGCACGAGGTGGCCGCGAGGTCTTCATTGACCCCGGGCTGGAACACCACATGGTGCTGCTTGAGGTATTTCTCGGCCTTCCAACAGGCTTGGTCGACACCGCCCAGCGGCGAGCCGCGATAGCCGGTGATGAAGCCCGCGGTGTTCAGGCCAGCGGCCAGATCGCGCACGCGCTGGAGCATGGGCAGACGCACCAGCGCCTGGGTGCCGCTCATATAGGCGCGGCCGCGTTCAAGGATGTATTTGTCGTCGAGCGAAATCGACGCGAAGGCGTGTTGCAACTCGGCGAGTTGTGCCTCGGTGAGCGGAGCGTTCATGCGCTTTCTCCGGACGGGGCGCGGACGGGTGGGCCGCGATGGTCAAGGTTGGCCGCAGCGCTTGTGGCGCGCGGTGTTAAGCAGACGCTTAAAACTATCAAAGCGGCGCGGGCAAATCAATCCGCAGTGCAACCGAGAAAGTGCATCGAAAGGCGGCCATGGCGGCGGTTACCGCCTGCTTCGGGCGCGGCGCAAGAAGGGCGGGGCGCAAAGATGTGAAATAACCCCCGTTTGGTGCTTGGTATTTACCCGAACACAGGCTTCCTTGCCGCAGAACAATAAGTTGCGCACGCCCACCGCATAAGGTCGCGACCGATGGCATTTCGTGGTTGAGGCAGTGAGCGAGCGAGCAGTTTCCCCGTCAGTGCATTCCGGCGTTTCCAAAGCGTTTCGGCGCGGCCCCGCGTGGTCCGTGGCCTGGTGGTTGGGGATGGCGATGGCGCTCGGCCTGTTGGCCTATTCGCTCTGGCAAGGCCATCAGCGCGCAATCGATGAGGCGCAATCCAAGGCGAGTGACATCGCCAGCGTCGCCGAGGCCCGCTGGGATGCGACGGTGCGCCGGCTGGAAGCCGGCCTGCGTCAGGTGTCCAGCCGCATCCCTCCCGAAGCCATGCATCCGAGTGCCGTGCCGCGCTTTCGCAGCGAATGGACGGAACTCCTGCGCTTGCTCGCGGATCGATTTCCCGAGATCAGTGGGTACGGCATCTACGATGCAAGCGGGCACTTGCTGTATTCATCGCGCGGCGACGATCCTTTGCCTTCGGTGGGGCTGCGCGCGGATTTCTTCGATCCGCAGCGCGGCCTGAGCTCCACCATCATCTATTCCGAAGTGACCAGCAGCGAGTCGGGCGAGGACGGCGTCGTACTCGCCGGCACGCGGATCTACGGGCCGGACGGGCAGTTTCTGGGGGTCGTCATCGCCCCGATCGAACTCGGCAAGATTCGCAGCCTGTTCGAAACCCTCGATCTGGGCCCGCGCAGCCTGATCGCCGTGCGCCGCGTCGATGACAGCCGGCTCGTCATGCGCCGCCCGCCTGCGCCTTCCCGGATCAACCAGCCGGCACGTTCGCAGGTGATCGATCGGGTCCAGCACGGCGAACAGCGCGGCCTGGTCCGTCAGACCTCGCCGATCGGCGAGATCAAAGGCAGTTTCGCGTTTCGCGTCGTCGAGGCCGCGCCGTTCTTTGTCGTGGTCGGCATTGCCGACGAGGATGCGCTCGCGCCATGGCGCAAGCACAGCATCGTCACCGTCCTGATCGCGCTGGCCTTGCTGGTGGCGCTCTTGATCGCGCATCTGCGCCTGGCCAACAAGGAGCGCGCGCGCCTGCATGCCGAGAACGAGCGCGACCGCATCGATCGTCGCCAGCGCGCGGTGTTCGCCCGCGCCAAGGTCGCGATGTTGCTGATCGACCCGGCCGATGGCGCCATCGTCGATGTCAACGCGGCGGCCAGCAGTTTCTACGGTTACGACGCGCGCCAGATGCGCACCATGCGCCTGCAGGACATCGACGAAGCACCGGCCGAGAAAATCCGGCGCGATCTCGCGCTCGCCGCCACCAACCAGCGCCAGCAGGTCGAGTTCCGCCATCGGCTCGCGAACGGCGAGGTGCGCGATGTCGAGGTGCATCTGGGCGCCATGCCCTGGAACGGGCGGCCGTTGTTGTATGCCTTCGTCCATGATGTGACCGAACGCCAGCGTTTGCAGCGGGCGCTGGTCGAGCGCGATGCCGAGCAACGCGCGATGCTCGACAACCATGTCATCGGCATTTGCAAGGTGCGCGACCGGACCTTCGAATGGGCCAATCCGGCCTGCGAACAAATGCTCGGCTACGGCCCCGGAGAACTCGAAGGCCTATCGACCCGCGTCGCCTATCCGAGCGATGCCGCTTACGAGGCCTTCGGCGCGCTCGCCTATCCGCCGCTGATCAACGGCCAAGGCGTGCGCGAGGAAGTCGAACTGGTGCGCAAGGACGGCGCGCCTTTGTGGGTCGATTTGAGCGGCGCCTTGCTGCCTTCCAACGACGGCTCGGCGATGTGGGCGATGGTCGATGTCTCGGAAAGCCATCGCAACCGCGAAGAACTCGATCGTTATCGTCTGCGCCTCGAAGACCTGGTGGCCGAACGCACGGCCGCCTTGCAGACAGCGAACGCGCAACTCGCCGAGCGCGCCGAAGAAATCGCCGACCTCTACAACAGCGCGCCTTGCGGTTATCACTCGCTCGATGCCAACGGCATCTTCATTTCGATCAACGACACCGCCTTGCGCCTGCTTGGCTATACGCGCGAGGAATTGATCGGCAAGCGGCATCTGCTGGATCTGGTCGCGCCCGGCGATGCGGCGCGCATGCGCGTGGCCTGCGAGCATTTCGAGCGCACCGGCAATCTGCGCGACATCGAATACGAAGTCGTGCGCGCCGACGGCAGCACCTTGCCGATTATGCTCAACGCGATGGCGATCTACGACGACGACGGGCGCCTGTTGCATTCGCGCGCGACCTGGTTCGACAACACCGAACGCCGCCGCGCGAGCGATACCTTGCGCACCACCTTGCGCCGCTTCTATACGATCCTGGCCGCTTTGCCCGACGGTATCCTCGTGGTCTCGGATCAAGGCCGGGTCGAGTTTGCGAACCAGGTCTATTGCCGCATGTTCGGCATCGAC
>CAXBRX010000092.1:0-10188 GCA_963977835.1 uncultured Derxia sp. | reverse complement strand
GCGGTGGCAACCGGTCGGCCGGTGCCGGCCGCAGCGCGCCGCCCGCAGCGCCGTCGTCGACCGGCTTCGCCGATGCGGATGACGACATTCCCTTCTAAATTCGCCTGTGGCCGCTTGAATCCGTCACGAATCGACCCCATATCGGCGCTATAATCGTAAGCTTTTGATATATCAGCATTTTCGGGGTATTCGATGCCGACTTATGCCTATCGGTGCGAGTCTTGTGGCCATGCAAGTGACGAATGGTTGAAGATGAGCGAGGCGCACGCCGAACGCGTGTGCCCTGCTTGCGGCAAGACGACTTATCGCAAACAGATCACTGCTGCGGCTTTTCATCTGAAAGGCGGCGGCTGGTACGTCTCGGATTTTCGCGACAACAACAAGAGCGAGCCCAAGTCCGCGCCGGCCGAAGCAGCGCCGGCCGCAGGCTGCGCCTGCCCGGGGGCGGCGAGTTGCCCGGCTGCGCAGGCCGCGGCGGATTCGAGCTCCAAATGACCTTGACTCGCGCCGCCCGCCGGCGCGCGGCTGACCAGTCGTGAAGAAATACCTGATCACGGGACTGCTCGTCCTCGTCCCCCTGGTGGCGACGCTATGGGTGCTGCGCGTCGTCATCGGCACCATGGACCAGGTCATCCGGCTGTTTCCGGAAGCCTGGCGCGCGCATGCGCCGCTCAACATCCCCGGTATCGGCGTCGTGCTCACGGTCGCCATCGTGCTGGCGGTCGGGCTCGCCACCCACAACATCATCGGGCGGCGCCTGGTGTCGATCTGGGAACGGATCCTGCAAAAAATTCCGTTCGTGCGTTCGATCTATTCGAGCGTCAAACAGGTGTCGGACACCGTGTTGTCGCCCAACGGGCAGGCGTTTCGTCAGGCGGTCCTGATCGAATTTCCGCGGCCCGAATGTTGGACCATCGGTTTCGTGGTCGGCTCGCCCGGCCCGGAGGTCGAGACCCATCTGGGCGGTACGCCCTGGACGATCTTCGTGCCGACCGCACCGAACCCGACCTCGGGCTACCTCGTGGTGTTGCCGCCCGCGCAGGTACACGAGCTCGAGATGTCCGTCGATGAAGCCTTGAAGTTCATCATTTCGCTCGGCGTCGTGATCCCCGGGCGCGGACCGAACACGCAGTTTCGAAATTGACCGGGCTGTGCGGCCGGCAACCGCTCAGCCCCGATTGCGGCACGCAGCGTGCCCCAGCATGACGAGAGCCAACCACTCGATTCGATAGACTTCCGCGTTTTGGCGCGCAGCATCGCGATGCGCCGAATGCGACTCAGGACAGCGAACCGCACAACGACCGCGTCGGCTTAAAAGGTCCGGCGCCGACAAGATTCAACGGAGCTAGCTTTCATGCGTACCCATTACACCGGCCTCGTCTCGGCCGAACAACTCGGACAGACCGTGACCCTCACGGGTTGGGTCCATCGTCGTCGTGACCATGGCGGCGTCATCTTCATCGACTTGCGCGACCGCGAAGGCCTGGCGCAGATCGTTTGCGACCCCGATCGCGCCGACACTTTCAAAGTGGCCGAAGGCGTGCGCAACGAGTTCTGCCTCAAGGTGGTCGGCCTGGTGCGTCGGCGCCCGGAAGGCACGACCAACGCCAACCTCAAGTCGGGCGAGATCGAAGTGCTGTGCCATGAGCTCGAAGTGCTGAACGCGAGCGTCACGCCGCCGTTCCAGCTCGACGACGACAACCTGTCCGAAACCACGCGCCTCACGCATCGCGTGCTCGACCTGCGTCGCCCCTACATGCAGAACAACCTGATGCTGCGCTACAAGGTGGCGATGGCGGCGCGCAAGTATCTCGACGAGCAAGGCTTCATCGACATCGAAACGCCGATGCTGACCAAGAGCACGCCCGAAGGCGCGCGCGATTACCTGGTGCCCAGCCGCGTGCATGACGGCATGTTCTTCGCGCTGCCGCAATCGCCGCAATTGTTCAAGCAATTGCTGATGGTCGCGGGCTTCGACCGCTATTACCAGATCACCAAGTGCTTCCGCGACGAAGACTTGCGCGCCGACCGTCAGCCCGAATTCACGCAGATCGATTGCGAGACCTCCTTCCTCGGCGAAGTCGAGATCCGCAACCTGTTCGAAGCGATGATGCGGCACATCTTCAAGCAGGTGAAGGGCGTCGATCTGCCCAACCCCTTCCCGGTGATGACGTATTCCGACGCGATGCGCCTGTACGGCTCCGACAAGCCCGACATGCGCGTGAAGCTCGAATTCACCGAACTCACCGATGTGATGAAGGACGTGGACTTCAAGGTGTTCGCCGGTGCGGCCAACAGCGTGGGCGGCCGCGTCGCGGGCTTGCGTGTGCCCAACGGCGGCGAAATGACGCGCTCGGAAATCGACAACTACACCCAGTTCGTCGCGATCTACGGCGCCAAGGGCCTGGCCTACATCAAGGTCAATGATGTGACCAAGGGCCGCGAAGGCCTGCAATCGCCGATCGTGAAGAACCTGCACGACGCGGCGCTGGCCGAGATCGTCAAGCGCACCGGCGCGCAAAACGGCGACCTGATCTTCTTCGGCGCCGACAAGGCCAAGGTCGTCAACGACGCCCTGGGCGCCTTGCGCGTCAAGATCGGCCATAGCGACTTCGGCAAGAAGAACGGTCTGTTCAAGGGCACGCCCGACAACCCGGCCTGGGAAATCCTCTGGGTCGTCGACTTCCCGATGTTCGAATACGACGAGGAAGAACAGCGCTGGAACGCCTGCCACCATCCGTTCACCGCGCCCAAGGACGGCCATGAGGACTACCTCGAAACCGATCCGGGCAAATGCGTGGCCAAGGCCTACGACATGGTGCTCAACGGTTGGGAACTCGGCGGCGGCTCGGTGCGTATCCATCGCGAGGAAGTGCAAAGCAAGGTGTTCCGCGCGCTCAAGATCAATGCCGAAGAAGCCCAGCTCAAGTTCGGCTTCCTGCTCGACGCGCTTCAGTACGGCGCGCCGCCGCACGGCGGTCTGGCCTTCGGCCTCGATCGTCTGGTCACGCTGATGACCGGCGCCGAATCGATCCGCGACGTGATCGCCTTCCCCAAGACCCAGCGCGCGCAATGTCTGCTCACGCAGGCGCCGAGTCCGGTCGACGAGAAGCAATTGCGCGAGTTGCACATCCGTTTGCGCAATGCCGAGCCCAAGCTCGCGGGTTGAGGCCAGACCCATCGATCGGGCACCCCGGTCACGCATGAGGCAAAGGGCGCTGCGGCGCCCTTTGTTTTTGCGCCTTTGCGTGCGCGCGGCGACTTGCATGCACGCGGCCCTGCGGTCACGCTGAACGGCATGTCTGTGCTCGGAATTCGACGGACCTCCGTCACCGCGACCGCCTGCGTCGCGGGCATCGCCAGCGCTGCGGCCTGCGGTTGCGGCATCGATCTCATCAAGGCGCTCGTGAGCTGTGCATTCGCTTTGTTCGCGCAAACCTTGCTCGAGCAGCGTCTGGCCGCGCGTCGGGTGCGTCCGCTGTCTTGGGGCCTCTATTGCGGCATCGGCTTCGTGCTCGGTGTGCACAGCGGCGGCGGGCTGGTGCTCATCGGGCTGCTCGGCGCCGGCCTGATCGGCGCTGCGGGGCTGGCGCCGTTTGCGCGGCCGGCGCCGCGGGCTGTGCTGCTCGGTGTCGGTGGCTGGCTGCTCATGGTCGGCGTCAATTATGTTCAGCGCGGGAGCTTCTTCATCATCCCGCTCGTCAGTGCGGTGAGTTTTGCGTGCATGGTGGCCGCGGCCGAATGGACTGAGGCCGTGCTCGCGCAGCGCGACGCTCCCGCGACAGAGTTGAAGCCGATGATGCTTCATGCGCGCCGCGCGGTGGCGGCGCTCACACTGGCCGCGCATGCCTGGCTGGCGCTCGCGGTCTGGTGGTTGATTCCGCCGGTCGCCTCGCTCGCCGCTTGTGCCGCATTGCCGATCGGCCTGCTGGTGGCCTGGCGGCTCGGCCGGCCCGGCCGGCCCGGGGCTAGCGCCCAGACCGCGGCCGAGACCACCGCCATCCTGGCCGCGTTCGCCGCGCTGGTGCATGGCGTCGGATTGGCGCTGGGGTCGGGCTGGGTGGTCTGGATGCGCTGAAAAGCCGGGGCTTGCGGTCGCCTTCGGATGATGGCAAAGTGATATCACTTTGATGTGGGCGGATCGTCCGTCCATAGACCTGGAGGTCCAGATGTCATCCCAGACTCGTTCCACCGAAATTCCGCTTGCGAGCGCCAGCGGCTACCTGATGATCGGCGTGGCCATCCTGTTGTTGCTGGCCGGCGTGGCGGCCCTGGTGCAGGTGCCCTTGCTCGGGCCGCGCGCCCTGTTGCTCGCGGTGCCTTTGATTCTCGCGAGCCTGTTCGTCGCGTCGGGCATGTACATGCTGCAACCCAATGAATCGGCGGTGATGTTGTTGTTCGGTGCGTACAAGGGCACCGACCGCAGCGAAGGCCTGTGTTGGGCCAATCCGTTCTACAAAAAGCGCAAGCTCAGTCTGCGCGCGCACAACCTCAACAGCGACAAGCTCAAGGTCAACGATCTGCGCGGCAATCCGATCGAGATCGCGGCCGCGATCGTCTGGCGTGTGCGCGACACCGCGCAGGCGATCTTCGATGTCGAGGATTACGACACTTATGTGCGGGTGCAGGCCGAGGCAGCCATCCGCCACCTCGCGTCGAGCTACGCCTATGACGAGGGTGAAGCCGAGGCGCATACGCAGATCACGCTGCGCTCGGGGCAGGACGAAGTCGCGGCGGCGCTCAAGCGCGAATTGCAGGCCCGCTTCGACGACGCCGGCGTGGTGGTCGAAGACGCCAAGCTCACCCATCTCGCGTATGCGCCGGAAATCGCCCAGGTCATGCTGCGGCGCCAGCAGGCCGAGGCCATCATCGCGGCGCGGTCCAAGATCGTGAGCGGCGCGGTCAGCATGGTCGAGATGGCGCTCAAAGGATTGTCGGAACGCGAGATCGTCGAACTCGACGACGAGCGCAAGGCGGCCATGGTCTCGAATCTGCTCGTCGTGCTGTGCTCCGAATCCGACGCCCAGCCGGTCATCAACGCCGGCACCTTGTACAACTGAGGCCGGCCATGAGCACACGGTATGAACACGACCAGATCGGTCGCGCGGTGTTGATCGGTTTGGCGCTGTGCCTGATCGGCAGCGCGGTGGCGGCCAGCATCGCGGGGATGAGCATTGCCACGGCGGCTCCGGCGACGTCGCTCGTCGTCGTGGCCGTGCTGTTCTGGCGTTTGCGCATCAGCGTCGATGCAAAACAGCTGCGATGGAGTTTCGGTATCGGGCTGATCCGGTATTCGGAACCGATCGCGGCGATTGCGCGCATCGAACTCACGCGCACCCGCTGGTACGAAGGGCAGGGCATCCAGCGCACGCGCCGCGGCCGGCTGTACAACGTGCATTGCGGCGACGCGGTGATCGTGCATCGGCGCGACGGCAGCCGCTTCATGCTCGGCAGCGACGATGCGCGCGCGCTCATGCGCGCCATCGAGGCGGTGATGCCGGCACGTGCGGAGCCGGCCGGATCCGCGGCAGGGCGTTAGGCGCGGTCGAGATGGCCAGTCCGGACAAGAAGGCGTTCGCCTTGCGCATCGACCCGAAGCTCTGGGCCGAGATCGAGGCCTTGGCCGCGGCCGAGTTGCGCAGCGTGAACGCGCAAGTGGAATACCTGCTGCGCGAGGCGGTCGAACGGCGTACCGGCAAGAAGATCGTTCCGTCCGCGCGTACGCGGCGCTCGTGAAGCCGAGCCGGGCCTGCTACGCTAGCGCGCATGGAACCCTCGAGCCCTGCTTACAAGATTCCCGAATCGGTCCTGGTCGTGATCCATACGGCCGCGTTCGAGGTGCTGTTGCTCGACCGCGCCGACCAGCCCGGTTATTGGCAAAGCGTGACCGGCAGCAAGGACACCGAAGACGAGCCGCTGGCCGATACCGCGATCCGCGAGGTGCGCGAGGAGACCGGCATCATCGTCGAGCGCCGTCATCCGCCGGTGGCGGCACCGGCCGAGAGTGTCGGTGTCGACTCGCTCGTCGACTGGCGTCGCAGCATCCGCTATGAAATCTATCCGCAATGGCGGCATCGGTATCCGCCCGGCATCACGCGCAACATGGAGCATTGGTTCTCGCTCCAGGTGCCGCGCAACATCGTCGTGACGCTCAATCCGCGCGAGCATCTGCGCTTCGAATGGCTGCCGTTCGAAGAAGCGGCGGCGCGTTGTTTCTCGCCGTCCAACCGCGACGCGATTCTGCAACTGCCCTTGCATACCGCGCGCTAGTCGCGCCCGGCTAGAATCGGGCGCATGAGCACCGACCGCACGCTGCGCATCGCGACCTACAACATCCACAAAGGCGTTTCAGCCTTCGGGCGGCGCAATCGCGTGCACGATCTGCGCGTCGCGCTCGCGACCCTCGAGGCCGATCTGTTGTTCCTGCAGGAAGTGCAGGAGGTCAATTCGCGCAACAGCGAACGGTTTTCCGATTGGCCCGCCGAGGCGCAGACGCGGTTTCTGGCCGGGCCCGAATACCACTATGTGTACGGCGGCAACGCGGTCTACGACTACGGTCATCATGGCAACGCCATCTTGTCGCTGCATCCGTTTTCGTTTGCGCACAATCACGACATCTCGGACCATCGCTTCGAAAGCCGCGGCATGTTGCACGCCGTGCAGCACCTCGGTTCGCGCGAACTGCATTGCGTGAACGTGCACCTCGGCCTGTTCGCACGCAGCCGGCGACGCCAGGCCGATGCCCTCATCGAGATGGTGCGCGCCACGGTGCCCGATGACGCACTGCTCATCATCGCCGGCGATTTCAACGATTGGCACAACCGCCTGACCCAGCATCTGAGCGCGAGCCTGGATGTGCGCGAAGCGATGGTCGATCGGCGCCTTGCGCGCGCGGGCATGCTGCCCTTGCTGGCTCGGCCGGCGCGCACCTTCCCGGCCTTGTTGCCCTGGCTCAAGCTCGACCGCATTTATGTGCGCGGGTTTCAGGTGCGGCGCGTCGATGTGATGCGCGGCCGTTTGTGGGCGCAGATGTCGGATCACGCGCCTTTGGTCGCCGACCTCGCCCTGGACTGACGGCATGGAAACGACGTCGACCCTGCCGGCGCCGCGTTGGTACGAACAGCGCCGCGCCTTGTTCTGCGGCGGCAACCGGGTGCAGCTCCTGCGCTACGGCATCGAATATTTCGCCGCGCTCGAGGCCGCGTTCGCGGAAGCGCGCACCGAGATCTTTCTCGAGACCTACATCTTTCACGACGACCCGGTGTCGATGCGCGTGGCCGATGCGTTGATCGCGGCGGCCGGGCGCGGCGTGCGCGTGCATGTGCTCGTCGATGGTTTCGGCAGCCTGCATTCCATCGCCGCGGTGCGCGCCAAGTTCAAGGGCACCGGTGTGGCCTTGCTGGTGTTCCGGCCGTTCAGTTATTGGTCGGGCTGGTTCAGCCGCACCCGCTTGCGGCGCATGCACCGCAAGATGTGCGTGATCGACGAGCGCATCGGCTTTGTCGGCGGCATCAATGTGATCGACGATCGGCTCGATCTGCATCACGGACGTTTCGAGGTGCCGCGGCTCGATTACGCGGTGCGCGTGGAAGGGCCGATCGTGCAGCCGATCGCGCACACCATCGAGCAGACCTGGCTGCGCGTGGCCTTGCGCAACGGCTGGCGCGACGAGGTGCGCGGGATCGCCGAACGCGACGACCGGCTCGCGCATTTGCGCGATCTGTTCGAGCGCGCGGTGCGTGCCTACAAGATCGAGGATCTCGCCGCCTACGCAAACCTCAATCCGGTGCGCGCCGCCTTCGTGGTGCGCGACAACTTCCGTCAGCGCCGCACCATCGAGCGCAGCTACATTCAGGCCATCGTCCGCGCGCGCCATCGCATCGCCATCATCACGCCGTATTTCTATCCGGGGCGCACGTTCCGCAAGGCCTTGCTGCGTGCCGCGGCGCGCGGTGTGCGCGTGCAATTGGTGCTGCAAGGGCGCATCGATTACAAGCTCGCCGGCTGGGCCGCGCGTGCGATGTACGACGACTTCATTCGCGCCGGGGTCGAGGTCTACGAATACACACGCAGCTATCTGCATGCCAAGGTCGCGGTGGCCGACGACCTTTGGGCCACCGTCGGCAGTTCCAACATCGACCCGCTGTCGCTGCTCGTCGCGCGCGAGGCCAACATCATCGTGGTCGACCGCGATTGCAATGCGGCCTTGAGCGCCGAAATCGATCAGGCCATGCGCGATTCGGTGCCGGTCGACGGCAAGGTGCAACGTCGCCGCGGCTGGCTCGAACGTCTTGCCCATCGCTGGGCGGTTCTGGTTGCGCGCTTTGCGATCATGCTCGCCGGGCGCGGCGGCAGTTATTGAAACCTCTGTTCCCCATGCCTGCCGATCTTCCCGATGCCAACGCGCAACCCTTGCGCGAACTCGCTTTGCGCCGCGCGCCTCATTGGACGCCGGCGTGCTGGTTCGCCTTCATGATCGAGGCGATCGCCGAATCCTTCGAAGACGCCGACACCGACGATGGCGGCAGCGAGCGCGTGCATCATCCCGCGCATTTTCTGGTCGCGGTCTGGTCGCCGGTCGCGGCTCCGCCCTTGCCGCAATTGCCCGATGGCGCGGCCATCGTGGCGGGCACCCTCGCCAATGCGGCGGCCGAGGTGCTGCGCCTGTGCCCGCCCGCGGTGCCGTTGTTGCTGCTGGGGCGCGAGCACATCAACCCCATCGTGGTGGCCGACATGATCATCGCCGGTGACCGCAATCTCGGGCCGCGTTACCGCGGCGCGCTCGAAGACTTCGCTGCGGCCGAGCGGGCACATTGGCGCGCGGCGATCGCCCACGATTACACCGATCGCGACGAAGGCTACGAGCGTTTCAAGACCCGTCTGTTCCGCGACGGTGAAGACGCATGAGCGCTGCGCGTGGTCAACGCCTGGCCGGGTGGTATCTGGCTGCCGCGATGGCGATGGTCGGCGCCAATGTCGCGCTCGGCAAATTCATCGTGGCGCAGGTGCCGGTGTTCGCCTTCCTGCTCATCCGCGCGGCGATCGCCTGCGCGGTGTTCCTGCCCGAATACCGCGCGCATCGGCGCGCCGGCGTCGCCCTGAGCCGCAGCGAAAGACGCAATCTGTTCCTGCAGGCTTTTCTCGGCATCTTTTTGTTTTCGACCTGCATGCTGTTCGGCCTGCGTCTGACGAGTGCGGCGGCGGCCGGTGTCATCACGAGCACCATTCCGGCTGCGGTCGCCTTGCTGTCGTGGATCGTGTTGCGTGAGCGCCTGCCGCGCGCGGTGGCGGTGTCGATCGCGCTCGCGATCGCGGGCGTCGCGGTGCTCAATCTGGCGCGCGACCATGGTGGTCAGACCAATCTCGCCGGCAATGCGCTGGTGCTCGGCGCGGTGTTCTGCGAAGCGAGCTATGTGATCCTCAGCAAGCGTCTGACGACCACCTTGTCGGCCATGCGCATCTCGGCATTTGCCAATGCCTATGCGGCGGCGGTGGTGTTGCCGTTCGGCTTGTGGGAATTCGCCCAGGTGCCTTGGCGCAGTCTGGGGCCTGGCGTCTGGCTTGCCATCGTCTGGTATTCGCTCGCGGCCAGCGTTTTCGCTTTCTGGTTCTGGATGAAGGGCATCGCGCATCTGCCGGCCAACCGCGCCGGCGTATTCACCGCGGTGCTGCCCGTCACGGCGGCGCTCACCGCCGTGGTCGGCTTGGGCGAAGCCTTGAGCGCTGCGCATCTGGTGGCTTTCGGCTGTGTGGTGATCGGCATCTGGATCGCGGCGCGTGCGCCCATCGGCCCGCGCGCGTAGTGCCTTATAGTTCGCGCCCGATGACTTTGCCTTCGATCACTCCGCCTTCTTCGGTGCCCGGCGCGCGCCGCTTCATGACCTGGTCGTGCAGCATCGCGGCCATCGGGCTGTGGACCGTGGCGCGGTACTGGCCCGACCTGGTGTCCGCCCCCGTGCTCTGGGGGCTGCAGGCCTGGGCCTGGATCGGCATGCTCGGCGCCGCGCTGTCGGACGAAGCGCATGGACGGCGCGCGCATCACCGGTCCTCAGATCGCCTGGAACAAGGCCTTCACCGCAGCGGGCCATCGCCGCTCGACGCATCTCTTCAATCAAGCGCCGAACGGCCCCGCGCTACCGGGAAATGAAGCGTTCGGCATTCAGCTCAGCTTCGGCGGAAAATTCGCCG
>CAXBRX010000091.1:0-10220 GCA_963977835.1 uncultured Derxia sp. | reverse complement strand
GGCCCTTGACCGGCGTGAACCGGGCCAAACCGTGCGCGATGCTGGCTTCATCGACGCCGGCCGCATGCGCGCAAGCCGCCGCCGCCAGCGCGTTGCGCGCGTTGTGCACGCCGAAAGTGGCGAGCACCACCTCGTCGATGCGGACCGCGCCTTCGATGCGCAAACGCGTGCCCTCGGTGCTGGCCTGCACGGTGCCGCGAACATCGCCCGCACCATCGAGCCCGAAGCGCAGGCAACGCCGCCCGCCCGCAAGGTCGGACCACAAGGCGTCGTAGACCGTGCCGGCCGGAAACACCGCCACGCCGTCGTGGGCGAGAGCGGTCAGCACCGAACCGTTTTCCTGCGCAACCGCGTCGATCGAGGCCATGAACTCCTGATGCTCGCGCTGCGCATTGTTGATGAGCGCGACCGTCGGCTGCGCGATGCGCGCGAGCTCGATGATCTCGCCCGGATGATTCATGCCGAGCTCGATGACGGCGGCCTGATGCGAGGAAGCCAGGCGCAGCGTGGTCAAGGGCACACCGATGTCGTTGTTCAGATTGCCCTGGGTCGCGAGGCGCGCGCTTTCGCCGAAGCGCGCCGCGAGGATCGAGGCGATCATTTCCTTGACGGTCGTCTTGCCGTTGCTGCCGGTCACCGCGATGGTGGGCAGACCGAAGCGGCGGCGCCAACCGGCCGCGAGTTCACCCAGAGCACGCCGGGTGTCGGCCACCAGCAAAGCCGGCCCCGTGCAGCCCTCGGGCAGATGCTCGGCAATCACGCCCGCGGCACCGAGTTCGAGCGCGCGCGCGATGAAGCTGTGCCCATCGAAACGCTCGCCTGCGATCGCGACGAACAATTCGCCCGCGGCCAGGCTGCGCGTATCGGTGTTGACGCGCACAAAACGACGCGCGCCATCGCCGACAAGGCGGGCGCCCATCATGGCCGCGGCGGCGTGCAGGCTCAGCATGTCGCCGCCTCGTTGCGCTGCGCGAGCGCGATGCGTGCTTCGTCGGGGTCGTAGAACGGATGACGCACGCCCGCGATCTCCTGAGTGCGCTCATGCCCCTTGCCGGCAATCAGCACCACATCGGCCACGGCCGCTTCGCCGATCGCGCGTTGAATCGCCGCGCGCCGATCGGCATCGGCCCAATGCGGTGCCTCGGCGGGCAAGCCGGCGCGCATGTCGGCCAGGATTGCCTGCGGGTCTTCGGTGCGCGGGTTGTCGCTGGTCAGCACGCTGAGATCGGCGAGCGCCGCGCTCAATTGCGCCATTTGCGGCCGCTTGCCGCGATCACGATCGCCGCCGCAGCCGAATACGCTGATCAGCCGCCCGCCGCGCGCTTGCGCGACCGGCCGCAAGGCACGCAGGATCTTGTCGAGGGCGTCGGGCGTATGCGCGTAATCGACCACCACCAGCGGCGCATCCTGCCCGCCGATCAATTGCACCCGGCCATCGGCGGCGCGCACATCGCGCAAGGCATCGATGGCGGCGCTCAAACTCAGCGGTGCGGCGCCTGCGCGCGGCGGCAATGCGAGCAAGGCACCCAGGCAGGCGAGCCAGTTCGCAACGTTGTAATCGCCGATCACGCCGATCGTCACCTGATGGCGTTCGCTGCCATGGACGACTTCGAACCGGGTGCCGGCCGCCTGCGGCGCGATGTTCTCGGCGCGCAGATTGGCGCCGAACGCGCCCGCGATCGAATAGGCGATGCAACGCAGCTTGGCGATGTCGGGGCGTTGCTGCACGCGCTGCCAATACCGCTGCCCTGCCGCATCGTCGACATTGATCACGACGCCATGCAGACCGGGCCAATCGAACAACGCGGCTTTCGAGGCTTCGTAGGCCTCCATCGATCCATGCCAATCGAGATGGTCGCGCGTGAGGTTGGTGAACACCGCCACGTCGAAACGCATGCCGAGCAACCGGCGTTCATCCAATCCGATCGACGAAGCCTCGATGGCGAGCGCATCGGCGCCGTCCGCACGCAATTGCGCCAGGCGTTGTTGCAGCAAGACCGCGTCGGGCGTGGTGTAGCCGGTGGATTCGAGCGCATCGACAAACCCGGCGCCGAGCGTACCCACCAGGGCCGCACGAAACCCGAGTGCCTGCATGCCGAGCGCCGACCAATACGCGCAAGTGGTCTTGCCGTTGGTGCCGGTGACGGCGATGCTCGTGAGTGCATCGGACGGATGACCGTAAAACGCCGAAGCCAACGGCCCGACCAGCGGTTTGAGGCCCATCACGGCACGGTGCGGCACCGGCGCGTCGAAGGTGCCGGTAAACCCTTCGGATTCGAAGATGACCCCGGCTGCGCCGCGCTTCAACGCGTCGGCGATGTAACGGCGGCCATCGTTTTCGTCGCCCGGAAAGGCGAGAAAGACATCGCCTGCGTGCACGCGGCGGCTGTCGGCCACGAGTTGGCCTTGCGGCGCCACGCCGCGCACCCAGGTCAGCAATTCATGAATGAACTGGTTCACATGCTCTCCGGCACGCTTTCAGCGGGAATGATGGTTTGACGGAAGGGCGCATCGGGCGCGACGTTCATCAGCCTCAGGGTCGCGCCCGTGATGGCTGAAAACGCGGGCGCAGCCACATCGCCACCGAAATACTTGCCGGCCGAAGGCTCGTCGATCGTGACGGCGACGATCACGCGCGGATTCGAGGCCGGCGCAAAACCGACGAAGGAACCGATGTATTTGCCTTCGAGGTAATGACCATGCAATTGCTTGCGCGCGGTACCGGTCTTGCCCGCGACGCGGTAGCCGACCACCTGCGACTTGGGCGCGGTGCCGCCCGGCCCCGTGGCCAGTTCCAGCATCGCGCGCACTTCGGCGGCAGTCTTGGGCGAGATCACGCGCACGCCTTGCGGCGGCGCCTGCAGCTTGGACATCGACAAGGGCAACAGATCGCCATCGCGCGCGAAGATCGTGTAAGCACGTGCAATCTGGGCGAGCGAGACCGACAGACCATAACCGTAGGACATCGTCGCCTGCTCGATCGGCCGCCAGTTGGCATACGGCCGCACGCGGCCGGGCGTGGCCCCGGGGAAGCCGATCTTGGGCACCTGGCCGAACCCGAGGCCGGTGTAGAAATCCCACATCGCCTTCGGTTCCATTTGCAGCGCAATTTTTGCGGTGCCGATGTTGCTCGACTTCTCGATGATCTCGGCGACGCTCAACATTCCGTGCGCATGCGAATCGCTGATGGTCGCGGTGCCGATGGTCAGTTTGCCGGGCGCGGTCTGGAAACGGCTGTCGGGCCGCACCAGGCCCGATTCGAGCGCCAGCGCAATCGTCACCGGCTTCATGACCGAGCCCGGCTCGAACAGATCGGTGACCACGCGGTTGCGCAATTGCTCGCCGCGCAGGCCGGCGCGCCGGTTGGGGTCATAGCTCGGCAGATTGGCCAGCGCCAGAATCTCGCCGGTCTGCACATCGACCACGAGGGCGGCGCCCGCCACCGCTTTGTTCTCTTCGACGGCTGCCTTGAGCGCCGCATAGGTGGCGCTCTGGATCTTGCTGTCGATCGACAAGGCGACATCGGCGCCGTCCATGGGCGCGCGCAGCAACTCGGATTCTTCGATCACGCGACCAAGGCGGTCCTTGATGACGCGGCGACTGCCTTCGCGCCCGGCCAAGGTCTGGTTTTGCGCGAGTTCGATGCCTTCCTGGCCCGCTTCTTCGACATTGGTGAAGCCCACCACATGCGACAAGGTTTCGCCCTCGGGGTAATAGCGCTTGAATTCCTTGCGCTGATACACGCCCGCGAGTTTGAGTGCGGCGATCTTGTCGGCGGTGTCGAGATCGACCTGGCGCTTCAGATAGACGAACTTGCGATCTTCGTTTTCGAGCTTCTTGCGCAGGTCACGCTCGGGCATGGCGAGCAGGCGCGCCAGTTGGCCGAAATTCTTGTCGGTCTGATCGACGTCTTCGGGAATCGCCCAGATCGCGCGCACCGGCATCGACGACGCCACCACCACGCCATTGCGATCGACGATCTTGCCGCGCATGGCCGGCATTTCGAGGACGCGCTCGTAGCGTTCGGCACCCTTCTCCTGCAGGAAGTCGGTGGTGGCGACCTGCAGCCAGAACGCCTTGCCGATCAGGGCGATGAACATCAGCGTCAGCGCGAGCACGACGAATTTCGAGCGCCAAGCCGGCAGCTTGAGCGACAGCACCGGACTCGACGAAAACCCCACGCCGCGCGCGCCCTGCCTCATTGCGCACCTCCGTGCGAGGCCGGCGCCTCGATGTATTGCGTGCGATCGGGCGTGACCGGTTGCATGCCCAATTGCTGGCGCGCGATCTGTTCGACCAGGCCGTGTTTGGCGGCCGCGGTCTGCTGCAACTGCAATTGCGACCAATCCTGTTCGAGCTGGCGCTCCTCAGTGTGCACACGTTCGAGTTCGATGACAGCCAGGCGCGCGCGCTGCTGCGAGGTGACGAGCGAGAACGCACTCACCATCAACAAAGCCACGAGCACCAGGCGCAAGATCATCGCGTCGCCTCGTTCTCGATGATGGGCGCCGCGGTGCGCGTAGCCGCACGCAGCACCGCCGAACGCGCGCGCGGATTCGCGGCGATCTCGGCCGCGCTCGGCAGGACCCGTTCGACTTCTGCCAAGGGCGGCGTCGGCAATTCGCTGTCGCGCAACGGCAGGCGCGCATAGCGTTCGTGCAAACGCGCATGGCGCTGCAGGAAGTGCTTCACGAGCCGGTCTTCGAGCGAATGGAAACTGATGATCGCCAAACGTCCGCCGGGTGCGAGTGCGTGCATGGCTTGCTCCATGACTAGCGGCAGTTCCTCAAGCTCTTGATTGACGTGAATCCGTAGAGCCTGAAAGGTGCGAGTGGCCGGATCCTGCCCTTTCTCGCGCGTCTTGACGGCGCGAGCCACGACCTGGGCAAGGTCCAGGGTTCGGGCGAAATGCTCGACCGACCGGCGAGCAACAATCGCCTTTGCAACCGAAACAGCAAACCGTTCTTCCCCATAGTCGCGGATCACCTGTGCGAGTTGTTGCTCGGATGCGGAATTGACGAAATCGGCCGCCGACATGCCACGCGTGGTGTCCATGCGCATGTCGAGCGGTCCATCGTTGCGAAAGCTGAAACCGCGCTCGGCCTGATCGAGTTGCGGCGAACTGACCCCGAGATCGAGCAGCACGCCATCGACCGCTGTGATGCCGCGCTCGGCGAGCGCTGCGCCAAGCGCCGTGTAACTCGCGTGGACGATCTCGAAACGCGGATCATCGATGGCCGCGGCCGCGGCAATGGCCTGCGGGTCTTTGTCGAAAGCAAGCAGCCGCGCTTGCGGGCCGAGCACTGCGAGCAATGCCCGGGTGTGTCCGCCGCGACCGAAGGTGCCGTCGACATAAATGCCGTGCGCACGCGGCCGCAACGCATTGATCGACTCGTCGAGCAACACGCTGATGTGCTGCCCGTGATCGCGCGCATCGCCCATTCCTCAGATCAGGTAGTTGTTCGCGAGCCGCAGCATTTCGCCGGACTCGAGATCTTTGGCTTCGCGCTGGGCCAGCAAGGCGGCGTCCCAGAGCTCGAAATACGCGCCCATGCCGCGCAATTCGGCGTCCTTGTCGAGCTTGGCGGCCGTCCGCAATTCCGGCGGAATCAGAATCCGTCCGCTCGCATCGATATCGACATCGACCGCATTGCCCAGCAGCAGGCGCTTGAGCGGACGCGCTTCAGGCGGATAGGCCTCGATTTCGTTGCGCTTGATTTCCCACGTCGCCCGCGGATACAGGAGCAGACAGCCTTCGGGATGGCGCGTCAGAGTGAGTTTGCCCTCACACTTCGTCTGCAGCTCGTCACGATGCCGGGCCGGCACCGAAATGCGGCCCTTGGCATCGATACTCAACGAGGACGGCCCTTGAAATCCCACCGAAATGCTCCTGGACCGACCACCTGCCGAACCGTTTCGGCAGCGAAGGCGTCCCACATTTGCCCACTTTAGGGCACTTTGCGCCACTGTAGTGGAAGGGCTGGTGAGGGTCAAGCGCGCTCAACAGGTGAAATATCCAATCACAACAAGGACTTAGCGCATCCTTTTCGAGTAGGAAATTGGGTAAAAATTCATATAAATGAAGTGATTGGAACGAATACCAAAAGTGAACTCTCAAGAGTTACCCCCTATGCGTGGTAACTGTTAAGTGGTACATAATTTCCGTGGGATATAAAAGGCGTGACGCTTTCGTGTCAGTCAGCTTCGTACATGCACGGAAGTGAAGCTCCGACAGGCAAGAAAGCGGGTAGCGGGCAACATGCGTCCATCACAACCGGAATCGGATGGGATGTCGCAACAGCCAATCCGATGACGCTCTGGGAATTTCGTCATGTCTACGCTGAACGGGTTTGAACTGGTCTCGCAAGTGGTCGCCGAAGGCGCCGCGATTGCTTTTGTACTGTGCCTGTTGCGCTCGTTCGTGGCCTTCCAGATCGGCCGCGTCGAACACGCGAAGTTCACCGCGCTGTTTGCCCTGATTTTCACGACCGTCGTGCCTTACGGCGGCAAGCTGACCGAGCTGCTGCTCGAAGGCCCCAATGGTGATCTGGCCTCGCATGGCTACACCCTCACCTGGCTGCTGACCGCGATGCAAGGCCGCATGGCCGGCGCCGCCGTCGGTATCGCCGCTTTCCTGATGCTGGCCTCCCATGTGGGCCGCCGGGTGCGCGCGCACTGATCCACGAGATCTCGATTTCAAGCAAAAGAAGGCGCCCGCGGGCGCCTTCTTTCATTGTTGGCGGGGTCGATCGATAGGCCGGATTCTGTTACGGCCGGGCCTGTTTCCAAGCCCGGCTATGGCAACCATTCCTCTAGACCGCATGTCGCCATGCGGTTCCAGCCACCTACCCGCGGCCTCGCCGAGCAGGGTCGCCGGCCGCCTATTTGGTGTTGCTCCGCGTAGAGATTGCCCGTTTCACCCCGGTCGGGGCGGCAAGCCGTCACGAACCGGACTCGTCTCTGTTGCTCTGATCCGCGCCTTGCGGCGGAGAGGCGTTACCTCCTACGCTGCTCTATGGAGTCCGGACCTTCCTCGGGCTGTACGCCCGCGGCTGCCTGATCTACCCCAGTGCGATGCTAACAGAGCGCACACATCGTGCGCCTCGGTACATCGTCGCCAGCCCCCTGGCGCACCGCGCCCGACCGCCCGCACGCGTGGGTGTCGCACGACACATCGGGCGTCCCGGCTTTCCGGCCCGCTCGACAAGGGTTCGCATTGTTGGTTAGTCTTGGCCGCTTGCTACGCATCACCAACCACGCCGCGGCGTCTACTCGTTAAATGGCATCCCCCCCCGAAATCCTCGTCGTGGATGACGACACGCTCATGCTTGCGCAGACGCGCCGGCTGATCGAGGAGGCGAATTTCGCGGTGCGCACGGCCGAAGACGGGTTGCAAGGCCTGGCTTCGGTGATGATGCGTGCGCCCGACCTGATTCTGGCCGATGCGGCGATGCCCAAAATGGATGGCTTCGGACTGCTACGCGCCATCCGTGCCAACGAGCGCACACGCGCGATCCCATTCATTGTGCTGGTCAGCGAAGGCGAGGCGCAGCGCGCCGGCGAAGCGCGGGCGGATGGTGCCGACCTGGTGTTGGCAAAGCCGTTGACGCGCGACCGCCTGCTCGGAGCCATCAGCGACTATTTGAAGCAGAAGGCGCCGCGCAACAATCAGACGATGGCCGGCCTGCGCTTCAAAACCGGCTCGAACATCCCGATTTCGATCGACCCGCCCAAGCTCGAGCAACACACGCTGCCGGCCAACTTCGCGCAATTCGTCGAAGAAGCGCCCAACACCTTGATCGGTGAATCCATCCTTGATCCCGAGGTGGAGTTGCAGGCGAGCCAGCTGATCAGCAAGCGCAACACCACCGGTACGGTGCTGTTTTCGGACATCCGGAATTTCACCTCGATCTCGGAAAAGCTCGAGTCCGAGGAAGTCGTCGAAATGCTCAACGCCTACTTCGCGCGGGCTTGCGAGCCGATCCAGCGGCAACACGGTTGGGTGGTGAAATTTCTCGGCGACGGGCTGGTCGCTTTGTTCGAATCCCCGCCCGGACATATGCAGGATCACGCGGAGCGCGCGATCAAGGCGGGATTGCTCATGATTCTCGCTGCGGTGCGTTTTCGCGCCTGGATCGCCGAACGGCATCCGCAACGCAGCCTGCCCGAGTTTTCGATCGGCGTCGGTCTGCATACCGGAGAAGTGACGGTGTGCAAGATGGGCGGCGCTGAAACGCCGGAGACCACCATCATCGGCGATACGGTCAATACCGCGGCACGCCTCGAAGAAAAAACCAAGGAAATCGGCTGGTCTTGCATCGCTAGCCTGGCCGCATTCGATGGCGGCGGCGCACGCATCCTGACCGGCGGGCGCGATCGCCTGACCGTCAAAGGACGGGTTCAGCCTGTTGAGATCGTCGAAGTCGTCGGATTGGCGCCCAAGCTCACCGCGACCGAACACGAACGCAAGTTCTATGACGCGGTGGCCAGCGCGATCGCCTCGAATTCGCGCACCTTGCGCGCCAACGCGGCCGCGCGCGCGGCGCTGGCAAACGCGGCGCCGGTCAATACCGCGCCGCGTCCGGGCGAAATCCGCATCCCGGGTTACCGCATGATCCGCAAGTTGGGTGAAGGCGGGATGTCCCCCGTCTGGCTGGCCCGGCGCGACAGCAATGGCGCCGAGGTGGTGCTCAAACTGCTGCCGATTTCGGGTGAAGACCGCGATGGTGATCGCCTGCAGCGCTTCATTCAGGAATACGCGCTGGTTTCTCAGATCGATCACCCGAACGTCGCCAAGATCTACGAGCAAGGGTTCACTGAAGCCTACGCCTACATCGCGCTCGAGTATTTTCCGGGCGGCGATTTGCGGGGGCTGACCAAAGGCGGTTTGAAGCCCGATGTCGCTCAGGCAGTGCTGATCCAGATCGCCGGTGCGCTGGCAGCCATCCATGCGCGGGGCATCATCCACCGCGACATGAAGCCCGACAACGTCATGCTGCGCAATGACGGCAGCCTGGGCCTGGCGGATTTCGGGATCGCCAAGCATGCGAGCGCGAGTTTTTCGCACACACGGCACGGGGAAGTGTTCGGCACGCCGTACTACCTCTCGCCCGAGCAGGCGCTCGGCCAACCAGTCGACCGTCGCAGCGACATCTATTCGCTCGGCGTCATGTTGTACGAGATGTTGACCGGCAAGAAACCGTATTACGCCGACAGCGCTCAAGCGCTGCTTTATCAGCATGTGCATGCGCCCGTCCCGACTTTGCCGGCGGCGCTGGCGCGTTTTCAGCCCTTGCTGTCCAAGATGATGGCGAAGCGTCCGCAGGATCGCTTCAACAGCGCCGAAGAGATCATCGACGCCATCATTCCGCTCTGAGCGGAATCATCTGCGCCGGAAACCAGGGCGCAACTTCCACCGCGTGTGACTGAACTGAGAAATAGCTGAACTCAGTATCGGTTCAGCACGAACTAAATTCAGGAATACAAAAGCACAAACGGGGAACTAGTTTCCTAGTTCCCCGTTCACGCGCATAAAAGCCTGACAATGACCTACTTTCACACGGGTAATCCGCACTATCATCGGCGCAAAGGCGTTTCACTGTCCTGTTCGGGATGGGAAGGAGTGGTACCACCTTGCTATGGTCATCAGGCATAACTTGTCGACCCCCCGCATCAGCGAGAGATCCAATTCGAAAGAAGCGACGATTTGGTTGCGTTGAATCGAGCACAACGCCAACCTTGAATTCAAGGTTATAGGGTCAAGCCGCACGAGCAATTAGTACTGGTTAGCTTAACGCATTACTGCGCTTCCACACCCAGCCTATCAACGTCCTGGTCTTGAACGGCTCTTTAGGGAGATCGAGTCTCCAGGGAAGTCTCATCTTCAGGCAAGTTTCCCGCTTAGATGCTTTCAGCGGTTATCTCTTCCGAACATAGCTACCCGGCGATGCCACTGGCGTGACAACCGGTACACCAGAGGTTCGTCCACTCCGGTCCTCTCGTACTAGGAGCAGCCCCCCTCAAACTTCCAACGCCCACGGCAGATAGGGACCAAACTGTCTCACGACGTTTTAAACCCAGCTCACGTACCACTTTAAATGGCGAACAGCCATACCCTTGGGACCGGCTACAGCCCCAGGATGTGATGAGCCGACATCGAGGTGCCAAACACCGCCGTCGATATGAACTCTTGGGCGGTATCAGCCTGTTATCCCCAGAGT
>CAXBRX010000090.1:0-10245 GCA_963977835.1 uncultured Derxia sp. | reverse complement strand
ACGTGTCTGTCAAGACTTGAAGGTGCGCCGCTCACCTTCGCATAATGTTCGGTCATGAAATTGAACTCTCCCCTGTTCGACCGCATCCGGGTCAAGCCCACCGAGGATCGCCGTCCGCGCAAGGCCGACGAGCCGTGCTGCGAATGGAAGGGCTGCGGCAACACCGCGACCCATCGCGCGCCGAAGGGGCGTTCGCGTGAGAACGAGTATTGGCGGTTCTGCCTCGATCACGTCCGCGAGTACAACCACAACTACAATTTCTTCGCCGGCATGAGCGACGATGCCGTGACGAAGTATCAGAAGGATTCGATCACCGGCCACCGCCCGACATGGAAGATGGGCACCGGCAATCGTCCGGCCGGCGCGAACAACGCCGACCATGCGAAGGATCCGTTCGGCATGTTCCGCGAAGTGGGCGGCGGCTCCGGTCCGAACTGGCGGCCGAGGCCGGAGCAGCGCGCCGAGCCCGAGCGCACCGTGCGCAATGTCGAGCGCAAGGCGTTGCACGAACTTGGGCTCGAGGTTGGCGCCGGCAAGGAAGAGATCAAGGCGCGCTTCAAGTTGCTGGTGAAGCGCCATCATCCCGACGCCAACGGCGGCGACCGCGCCTCGGAAGACAAGCTGCGCGAAATCATCCAGGCGTATAATTATCTGAAGACGTCCGGCGCCTGTTAACGGTCCTGCTGTCGCGGGACTGGCCGTTTGAGGATGAACGCGGCGGCCGCGAAGACAACCGGGCGCGGGGCCAGCTACGAGCGGACGCGGTCAAACAGATGATGTCCGTGCTGGGTGCTGAAGGCGGGCGTGTGGAGACGGTAAGTTTCGGCATGGAAAAGCCGCGCGTTGAAGGCCGCACCGAGGAAGCCTTTGCACAGAACCGGCGCGCGGAAATTGTCTATCAGACGGATTGATGCGTGAGACGTGAGGCGTTAGGCGTGAGGGGTGAGGCGTAACTGCAAAGAGCGGGTTACACCTCCACCCTACACGCCTCACGCCTTACGCTTCCCGCATTACAAACGCTAGATCGCGGCCTCGTCCGTTTCACCCGTGCGGATGCGCAGCACTTGTTCCACGCTGGTAACAAAAATCTTGCCGTCGCCGATTTTGCCGGTGCGCGCCGCCTTGACGATGGCGTCGATGGCCTGATCGAGCATTTTGTCCGCCACCACGACTTCCACTTTGACTTTCGGCAGAAAATCAACCACGTATTCCGCACCCCGGTACAGCTCGGTATGGCCCTTCTGGCGGCCAAACCCCTTGACCTCGGTGACGGTGATGCCCTGTACGCCGATGCCGGAGAGGGCTTCACGCACCTCGTCAAGCTTGAACGGCTTGATGATGGCAGTGATGAGTTTCATGGTGTCCTCGAAAAAGCGGATGCCGCCGGGCATCCGCAAGACTGGGCTTGGAAAATCAGAACGACTTGTTGACCGAAAGAACCAGCTTGGTCTTGCCGCCGTCCTCGCCGTCACCGGTCACGAAAAAGTCTTTCTTGCTGGTCGCGATCACCGCGGCGCCGACGATCCAGCCGGTCTTCTTGACGTCGTAGGTCACGCCGACCTTGTAGTCGGTGACCTTGTCGTAGTTCTTGACGTCTTGGTAGCCGACGTGGCCGTTGATGCCCAGGCCTTCGCCCAGATCGTAGGCAGCCGACAGATCGACGTAGTACGAATTCTTGGTGTCCGGTGCCGAGAAGAAATCGGTCGTCGCGTCATAGACCTTCAGCGAGACGGGGCCGTAGCTGCCGCCCACGTACAGCTCGCCGTTCTTGATCTTCAGCGCGCCGTTCAGACCCGAGTTCGGGTAGTAGTAATAGATGTAGCCGATGTCGTAGCCGAAATCGCCGATCGAACCCTTGTAGCCACCGTACAGGTCCATCTCGAGCGAGGCGCCGGTGTACAGCGATTGCTCGACGTTGGAGTTCCAGTTGCCGAGGTAGAAACCGCTCGCGTGCGACAGATCGAAGCCGCCTTGGAAGGCCGGCTTGTAATCGGTTTGCGCGAAACCGCGGAAACGGTAGTCGGACACCAGGCCCGCATTGCCGGCGAACGTCCAGTCAGACTTGGCATCCGCGGCTTGCGCCAGCATCGGGGTGGCAAAGGTCGCGGCGAGCGCGGCGGCAAGTGCAAGCTTCTTCATATAGTGTCCTCTCCTGAAAAAAGGTAAGTCGAAGGCATTACCGGGGGACATTTCGCAAGACCTGTGCCACAAACGGTTGCACCTTCAGCCGCTGGTTCGCACCACGCGCACCCGGCCATCGGCGTGATTTCCTGCCGCAACGCGCACCAGCCCAAAGCAATCGAGCCCAGCGAATAGCCATATGCACCATGCAGGTGCATTCATTCAGGGGACAGGGCGTGCCGAACGCCGGTGCTAGACTCGATTGGAATTTCCGGGAAAACATCCCGTCATTTGAGGGAGTGGCAGATGGCCCAACCGATGGACCTGTTTGAAGACCTGCAAAAGAAGGTCAGCGACCTGCTCGCCAATTCGCCCGCCAAGGACATCGAAAAGAACGTCCGCGCGGTCATGGCGCAAGGCTTCGCCAAGCTCGATCTGGTGACGCGCGAAGAATTCGACGTCCAGCAGGAAGTCCTGGCGCGCACCCGCGCCAAGCTGGCGGAACTCGAAGCGCGGCTGGCCACGCTCGAAGCCGCCCGCACCAATACCGGCGCAACGCAGCACTGAGCCCGGCGCCCGCGCGCCACCATCGCCCCGGTCGTGTCACTCGCGATCGTACATAGCCGCGCCTTGATCGGGCTCGAAGCGCCCGAAGTGACGGTCGAGGTGCATCTGGCCAACGGCCTGCCGGCGCTGGCCATCGTCGGCCTGCCCGAAGCCGAAGTCCGCGAAGCCAAGGACCGGGTGCGCGCTGCATTGCAGCATGCAGGCTTCGAATTTCCGCCGCGCAAGATCACCATCAATCTGGCCCCGGCCGATCTGCCCAAGGCCTCGGCGCGGCTCGACCTGCCGATCGCGCTGGGCATTCTGGCGGCCAGCGGCCAGTTGCCGGCCGCGGCGCTCGACCCCTATGAATTCGCGGGCGAACTTTCGCTGACCGGCGAGTTGCGCGCGGTGCGCGGCGCCCTGGCCTTAGCGCTCGCGGTGCGGCAAAGCGCCGGCAGCCGGCGCACCCTGGTTTTGCCGGCATCGAGCGCCGCCGAAGCCGCACAAGTGCCCGGTGTTGCGCTCGCGTGCGCGAGCAGCCTGGCCGAGTTGTGTCAGGCGCTGGCAAAAGGGCAAGCACTCACTCCTGCAATACCGGCCCAGCCCGAGGGCCTGCCCGCAGCGGCGCTCGATTTCGCCGATGTGAAAGGCCAGGAGCAGGCCAAGCGCGCGCTCGAAGTCGCGGCGGCCGGTGCGCATGCGATTTTGCTGGTCGGCCCACCCGGCACCGGCAAATCGATGCTCGCGCAGCGCCTCGCCTCCATCTTGCCGCCGCTGACCGAAAGCGCGGCGCTCGAATCGGCGGCGGTGCTCAGCATTGCCGGTTTGTTCAAGGCCGAGCGTTTCGGGCATACGCCGGTTGTTGCGCCGCACCACACCGCCTCGGCGGTGGCGCTCGTAGGCGGCGGCAATCCGCCGCGTCCGGGCGAAATCAGCCTCGCCCACCGCGGCATCCTGTTCCTCGATGAATTGCCCGAATTCGACCGCCGAGTGCTCGAAGCCTTGCGCGAGCCGCTCGAAACCGGGCGCATCTCGATCGCGCGGGCCGCGCGGCGCGCCGATTTTCCGGCCCGTTTTCAGTTGGTCGCGGCCATGAATCCTTGCCCTTGCGGTCACCATGGCCACCCGCGCATCGCCTGTCGCTGCACGCCCGACGCGGTCGAGCGCTACCGGCATCGGTTGTCGGGGCCGCTGCTCGATCGCATCGATGTGCAGATCGAAGTGCCGGCGGTGCCCGAAGAAGCGCTGACCGCCACCGCGCGCGGCGAGCCCAGCGCCGCGATTGCGCAGCGCGTCGAACGCGCGCGTGGCTTGGCCCTGGCGCGCCAGGGCAAGACCAACGCCGAACTCGATGCCGGCGACATCGAGCGCTGGTGCATGCCTGACGAGCGCGGTCTGGCCCGGCTCAAGACGGCCAGCGCACGCCTGGGCTGGTCGGCGCGCGCCTTTCACCGGGTGCTCAAACTCGCACGCACGGTGGCCGACCTTGCCGGCCGCGCGCCGATCACCGAAGCTGATGTCGCGGAGGCCATTCAGTACCGGCGCGCCCTGGGCTGAAACCACAACCACTACGGCCGCAGTGGGTTTTGCGCCACCTTGCGGCGCGCAATCCATCACGTCCAGGACAAAGCCGGTGAAATTTCGATCTATTCGCTCGACCGAACCGGTGTACCCACGCTAAGGTCTCAGCCGGACGATAGTGTCCGGGATTCGCATGAACGATCTCGCCGAAGTCAGCAAGCAGCAGGATCCCCCCTCGGGCGCACCGCGTTTGCGCCTGGGCGAGCGCACGCGCGCACGGCCCTCGATCCGCGCCAAGATCGTCATGATCGTCGCGCTCGGCGTGACCATCGGCATCGGTCTGCTCATGGTCGCGACCACGATCATGTTTCTGGCCAACGAGCGTGTGCGCGCCGACCGCTCCCTGACCGTGCTGACCCAGGTCATGGCCACCAGCGTGAGCCGCGCGCTGGCGGCCAAGGACGCAGAAACCGCCTACGACTTGTTGTCCGCGCTGCGCCATCGCGACGACATCCGCAGCGCCGCCATCTTCGACAAATCGGGCGCGCCCTTCGTCTCGTTCCAGTTCACGCATTCGCATGCCGACACCGCGCCGTTGTTCGAGTTGTCGGAGCCGGTACGGGCCGGCGACGAAGTCATCGGCCGGGTCGAAATCCGCGCCGAACCGGTCTCGGTCATGGAGACCGGGCGCAACGGCCTGTTGCTCGGCGCCACCATCGGCCTGATCGCGCTCGGTGTGTCCTTGCTCGTTTCGGCCATCTTGCTGCGCCGCCTGCTCACGCCTTTGCATCGGCTCGCAGGCACGGCGCGCGAAGTGGCCGAACGCGGCGATTACGCCTTGCGCGCCCAGAAGCATGCCCAGGACGAAGTCGGCGATCTGGTCGACAGTTTCAATGCGATGCTCGATCAGATTCAGAGCCGCGACCGCGAACTCGCCGAAGCGCGCGATTCGCTCGAAGCCAAGGTCGAGCGGCGCACCGCCGAAGTCCTGCAGGCCAAACACGAGGCCGAAGCCGCGAGCCGCGCCAAGAGCCAGTTCCTGGCCAACATGAGCCATGAAATCCGCACCCCGATGAACGGCGTGATGGGCATGACCGATCTGCTCCTGAGCACCGAGCTCACGGAAAAGCAGCGCCGCTATGCACGCACCGTCAAAACCTCGGCCGAAGCGCTGCTGAGTCTGATCAACGATGTGCTCGACTTCTCCAAGATCGAGGCCGGTCGGGTCGAACTCGAAGACGCGGTGTTCAGCCCGCGCGATCTGTCCGAAGAAATCATCGAACTCTTCACCGAGCAGGCGCTCGGCAAAGGCATTTCGATCGGCGTGCGCGTCACGCCCGACGTGCCCGACGCGGTGCGCGGCGATCCGCATCGCATCCGCCAGATCCTCTCGAACTTCCTCGGCAATGCGCTCAAATTCACCGATGTCGGCGAGGTCGAACTCACCGTGAGCCCAGTCGTCGAGCATCCCGAATACATCCCGGGCGCGAGCACCGTGCTGCGCTTCGAAGTGCGAGACACCGGCCGCGGCATTTCGATGACGGCGCGCGGCAAACTGTTCACGCCCTTCACCCAGGAAGACAGCTCGACCACGCGCCGTTTCGGCGGCACGGGTCTCGGCCTCGCCATCTCCAAGCAATTGTGCGATCTGATGCATGGCTCGATCGATTTCTCGAGCGTCGAAGGCAAAGGATCGCGGTTCTGGATCGACCTGCCGGTGGCGCTCGCGACCAAGGATGAACTCGGCTACGAACTCGATGCCGGCCGCCTCGAAGGCCTGCGCATCCTGATCGTCGACGAGCACGCGAACAGCCGCGCCGTCCTGTTGCAGCAACTCACCGCCGCCGCCTTGCGACCGGTCGCGGTGGCCGACGGCCGCCAGGCGCTCGAAGCCTTGACCAACGCGGCCGCGGCCGGAGTCTTGTTCGACCTCGCCCTCGTCAACGCCAAATTGCCCGACACCAACGGCCTGGCGCTCGCGCGCGCCATCCGCACCGACACCCGCTACGCACGCATGCCCATCATCCTGGCCGCCGACGCGTCCGATGAGCGCAGCCTGCGCGGCAGCGAGGCCGAGATCACCGTGCCTTTGCCCAAGCCGATCCGGCGCGTCGATCTGTTGCGCACGATTTCGCGCATCGTCGTCGGCACGCCGCGTTCCGACGACAACCATGCCCGTCTCGCGATGAAGGTGCTGGTGGTCGAAGACAATCAGGTCAACCGCGAGTACGCGATTGCGGTGCTCGAAGACCTGGGCTGCGTGGTCAGCACCGCCGACAACGGCCATACCGGCATCGCCGCCTGGCGCGAAGGCCAGTTCGACGTGGTGCTGATGGATTGCCAGATGCCGGTGCTCGATGGCTTCGAAGCCGCGCGCACCATCCGCCGCATGGAACGCGACCGCGGCGTGACAAGACTGCAACGCACGCCGATGATTGCGCTCACGGCCAATGCGATGGAAGGCGACCGCGAACGTTGCCTGGCCGCGGGCTTCGACGATTATCTGGCGAAGCCTTTCCGCGAATTCGAGCTCGAAGCGCTCCTCGAAACCTGGGCGCGTCGACCCATGCAAGGGAGTTCGACCATGACGCAGCCGTCTTCGAAAGAACCCGGCGCCGACACCGGCGGCGAACCCGCAGCCCGGCCTGCATTGCTCGACCGCAGCGTGCTCGCCAAACTCGACGAACTACGCCGGCCAGGCTCCGAATCGCTCGCGGTCAAGACGCTCAAGCTGTTTGCCGAATCGGGCGCGCGCCTGGTCAACGACATGCGTACCGGTGCCGCGCACAATGACCAGGACGCGATCCGGCGCGCCGCCCATACGATGAAATCGTCGAGCGCGATCGTCGGCGCACTCGCGCTCGCGCAAGCGGCGCGCACGCTCGAAATGCGCGCGAGCGCCGGCCAGCTCACCGATTGCCAGGCCCCCGTCAACGAAATCGCCGACCTGTTCGCCGCCACCGTGGTCGAGATCGACGCCTGGCGCAGCCAGGCCGTCACCGGTTGACGAGCACGCCGTCCTCGAGCGCCGCCGCACCGGCGCGCACAAGCGCGTCGGCCACCCAGACCGCAAGCGCCTCTTCGCCCTGGTGCAGATGGCGTGCATCGATCTCGCGCACATAGCGCATCGCATGCAGCCGCCGCGTCAGATCGGCCAAGGGCAGGCGCTGTAGATCGAGCAGCAGGAACTTCACCAGCACCTTGAGCGCATGGCGCGCATTGCGTTGCGGATCGGCCGCGAGGTAATCGAGCCGGCCGTAGGCGCGCTCGAGCGCCACGTCCACTTCAGTGAACGGCGCGCCATGGCCGGGCACGACGCGCGTCGCCCCGAGCCCCGCGATCATGTCGAGCGTGGCGCGCACCTCGGCAAACCCGGGTTCGCCTTCGAGTTCGGGAAAGACCACGCCGAAGCCGTCTTCCCACAAGGCATCGGCCGAGAACAACAAGCGCTCTTGCGGACACCAGAGCACGAACATGCGTGGGTCATGGCCCTTGGCGGCGCGCGCGATGAAGGTCAGGTCACCAAGCATGAGTTCGTCGCCTTCGGTGAACGCGCGATCGACGCGGAACCGGTCGCAGCGCTGGCCGGTGGCCGCGAAACTCAGCCGCGCAGCATCCCAGCGCATGGCGATCTCGGCGTCGGGCGCCGGAATGTGGGTGCGCGCTTGCGGATAAGCCTGCTGGAGCACGGCATTGCCACCTCAATGATCAGAATGCAGGTGAGTGTTGACGATGCGATGCAAGGGCGCATCACCGAGCGCGCGGCGCACGAGTTCGAGCCCGAGCGCGGCATGCGAGACGTAACCGGTATCGACGACCGCGTTGAGCGTGCCCGCGAGCACCACGGTGTTCGACGACAGCCACCCGCGCTCGAAGACCTGCATGCCGGCGGGCCAGACGATCGCGGGCGCGGAGCTCATGGGGCGATCCGGCGGCGCTCAGGCGCTGTTCATGCGGACGGATAAGCGCGGGCGATCGCGTCGAACGCGAACCCGAGCTCGTCCGATCCTGCGTCGTAAACATGGACCCGGCCCGCCTGGGTGCGCACCATGAGCCGCACCGCGAGCCGGTGGCGTTGCACCCGCACCGCACGGATGTCTTCCCAGGCCACGCCGGTCTTGAACATCCAGCTTTGGGTGATGCCTTCGCCATCGATCATGGTCTGCGAGCGCAGCAGACCGTAGTACGTAAACAGCACCGTGAGGCCCGCCATCGCGAACAGCATGCGGGTCTGGGTGGTGAGCACCGCGCCGCCGTCGTGTTCGAGCGCGCGATAGGCGTACAGCACGATGGCCATCATCAACGCCGTGGCCATGGCCTTGAAGATCTGGTGATAGGCCGGCCCCAGCATCGGATGGGACCCGAAGTATTGGCGCGGGTTGCGCAGGTCTTCGCTCATGCGCGCTGCCTCGCATCGAAGCGCGCCGGCAATTGCGCCCAGATCGCGCGCCGCGCATCGGCGTCGAGCAGCGCCCAATCGGCGATCTCGTCGAGCGTGCGATGGCAGCCTTTGCACCAGCCGGTGGCGGGGTCCATTTCGCAGACCGCCGTGCACGGGCTGGGCACGGTCGCGCCGCTCGCGTACCGGACCGGCAATTCGAGCTGGCGTCGTTCCACCAGGGCGCCGCGGTCGTTCATGCCTGAAGCTCCAAACCGTTCATCGAAAAAGGTTCATGGGCGCCGAGGGCGCGTCATGCGCCCAGGCATTCTGGGCCTCAGGCCGCGCGTTTGGCGAGCAGGGCATTCCCGGCACGCGACACCGGCTTGCGCCCGAGCACCTCGGAAATATAGCGCCCCGCTTCCACCAACTGGCTCAGATCGATGCCGGTCTCGATGCCCAAGCCCTGCATCAAATAGACCACGTCTTCGGTGGCGACATTGCCGGTCGCGCCCTTGGCGTAAGGGCAGCCGCCTAGGCCGGCCACGCTCGCATCGAAGGTGGTGATGCCGAGCTCGAGGCAGGCGTAAATGTTGGCGAGCGCCTGGCCGTAGGTGTCGTGGAAATGCCCGCTGATTTCGTGCAAAGGGTAATGCCGGGCCGCCGCTTCGATCGCGGCCTGGGTCTTGCGCGGCGTGCCCACGCCGATGGTGTCGGCCACGCCGACATGATCGACCCCGATGCCGCGCATGCGCGCCGCGACATCGGCGACCGCCGCAGGCGCGACCTCGCCCTGGTAAGGGCAGCCGAGCGAACACGAAATGGAGCCGCGCACCCGCACGCCTGCCGCCTTGGCCGCCGCGACCACGGGCGCGAAACGCTCGATGCTTTCGGCGATCGAGCAATTGATGTTGCGCTGGCTGAAGGCTTCGCTCGCGGCGGCAAACACCACGATCTCGTCGGGCCGGGTCGGCTGCGCGGCTTCCCAACCTTTGAGATTGGGCACCAGCACCGAATAGGCCACGTCGGCGCGGCGCGCGAGGCCGGCCATGACCTCGGCGTTGTCGGCCATTTGCGGCACCCACTTGGGCGAGACAAAACTGGTGACCTCAATTTCTTTTAACCCGGCCGCTTGCAGACGGTGAACCAACTCGACCTTGATGGCGGCAGGAACAGGTTGCTTCTCGTTTTGTAAACCATCGCGTGGGCCTACATCGACCAATTTCACGCGACGCGGAAGATTCATCAGCATAGTCAGACCTTTAATTTCAATAGCTCGGCGCCTTCGTTGACTTGGTCTCCAGGCGCATACAACAACTCTAATACTTCGCCATCAGCGGGTGCCGCCA
This sequence comes from uncultured Derxia sp., assembly GCA_963977835.1. Classification (GTDB taxonomy): domain Bacteria; phylum Pseudomonadota; class Gammaproteobacteria; order Burkholderiales; family Burkholderiaceae_E; genus CAXBRX01. Next base: position 330 of record CAXBRX010000090.1, on the reverse strand, counting down.
TGGTGTGCTCCATTTTCATGGCCTCCATCACAGCAAGGGCTTGGCCAGCTTTGACCTTATCGCCTGCTTTGACCGCAAATGACACGACCTTACCAGGCATAGGCGCGGTTAAGCGTCCACCAACTTCTTGCACAGCGGCAGCATGCGCCAAGATATCCACGACGGTGATTTGCGTCGCACCTTGTGCAGTAAACACATGCGCTACATCATCAGCACCCACATGTTGCATAAAGACTTCTACACGCGCTTGGGATTGGGCGTATTGAATTTCCAATCCATTCTCTGATCCATTCCCCAATCCATTTGTATCGCCCTTCCATACGAGTGGCG
>CAXBRX010000089.1:0-10318 GCA_963977835.1 uncultured Derxia sp. | reverse complement strand
GCCGCGCAGCGCCTGCCCAGCGAGGTGGGCGCGCCCTGATCAGTGCGTGAGCAGGGTGTCGATGCCGCGCAGGAATTCGCTGATCGTCACCGGCTTGGTCCAGTAATCGTCGAAGCCTTCGCCGCGCGCCCGCGCGATGTCATGGGGCAGCACATTGGCCGACAGCACCACGCAATGCGTGGGCTTGTGGCCGGCCGCGCGCAATTGTTCGAGCACTTCGCTGCCCGACATGTCGGGCAGGTTCATGTCGACGAGCAACAGCTCGGGCGTGGTGTCCTTCAGCATGCGCAGGCCGGTCGCGCCATCGGGCGCGTGCAGATAGCGCACCGCGGGCCGGTAGCTCAGGTATTCCTGCACCACCATCGCATTGAGCGGATTGTCTTCGATGTACATGACGGTGCCGCTGACATCGCGCCGTTCGCTGACGGTCTGAGCCGTGTTCGGCAAGGCCGCGACTCCGCGCGGTCCTTCGGCGCTCGGCAACTCGATCCGGAATTCGGTGCCGGCACCCGCGGTCGATTCGACCGCGATCGTGCCACCCATTTGTTCGACGAGACCTTTGGCGATGACCAACCCGATCCCCGTGCCTTGCGCTTCCGAGGTTTCGCGCCCGAGCCGGTTGAACGGCTGGAACAGATGTTCGAGCTGGGTCTGCGTCATGCCCAGGCCGCTGTCGCGCACGCTCAGGCCCACCATGCCCGGTCGCGGGTCGAAGGCGCTGATCGTCACCGTGCCGCCGTAGCGGTTGTACTTGATGGCGTTGGACAGCAGGTTGGTCAGCACCTGGCGCATGCGCAGCGCGTCGACACGCGCGCAATTGGGCCGCCCGATGCGTTTGACGAGCGAGACTTCGACGCCGGACTCGGCCGCCGATTGGGTGAGCAAGGAGATCACCTCGGTGGCCGCATCGTCGAGATCGACATTCTCGAGGTTGAGCGTGAGCGAACCGCTTTCGATGCGCGACAGATCGAGCAGATCGTTGATGAGTGCGAGCAGATGCCAGCCCGCGTCCTCGATGCGTTGCAGGCGCGCGCGCTGTTCGGGCAGCAAGGGTTTGCGCTCGTCGCTGGCCAGCAATTGCGCGAATCCGAGAATGCCGTTGAGCGGGGTGCGCAGCTCATGGCTCATGCGCGACAGGAATTCCGACTTGGCGCGGCTTGCGCGCTCGGCCGCTTCCTTGGCACGCAAGGCCTCCTCGGTCTGGCGTTCTTCGGTGATGTCCCAATTCACGCCGATGAGCTTGAGCGGCTGACCGGCTTCGTCGAATTGCACCATGCCGCGCGCGGCCAGCCAGCGCATCGAGCCATCGGGCCAATGGATGCGGAATTCGGTCTGGTAGGGCTCGCGCCTGCGGATCGCGCGCGTCTTGGCTGCGGCCAGCAACGGCCGGTCTTCCTCGAGCAGCGCCGCGTTCCAGATCGATTGCGGATTGGCCCCCAACTGATCGGTCACGCCGAACAAGGTGTACATCTGCGGGCTCCAGACCGATGCGCCGGCGCGCACATCGTGCTCCCAGATGCCGATGCCGGCCGCGCTGGTCGCGAGCTGCAGCCGGTCCATCGCCTCGGTGACGGCTCTCTCGGCCATGCGCCGGTCGGTCACGTCCCAGTTCACGCCCACCACGCGGATCGGCTGCCCGTTGTCGTCGCGGTAGATGGTGCCGCGCGCGAGCAGATGGCGCACCTGCCCATCGGGTCGGATGATGCGAAATGCCGATTCGTAGGGCGTGCCGTCGCGTGCCGAGCGCAGCATGTCGTCGAGCGCGTCGTCGGCGTCGCGCGGATGCACGAGCGCATACCAGGCTTCGATCGAGGTGTTCTGCCAGCCGTCGCCGACACCGTAGATCTTGCGCAACTGCTCGTCCCAGACCTGCTGGTTGGTGAGCAGGTCCCAGTCCCAGATGCCCAGGTGGGCGGCCGCGGTGGCCAGCCGCAGACGGTCGGCCAGACGGGCGAGTTCGAGCTTGGCCTCGGCGCTTTCGGTGACGTCGACCACCACACCGAGGATGCCGGTCACGCGGCCCGAGGCGTCGCGCTGCGCGACGCGCCTGGACAGCAGATGGCGCACCTCGCTGCCCGCGCCGCCGCATTGCACGCGGCATTCGGCGCTGATCGGCTCAGTGGTCTGCACCGCGCGCTCATGGGCCGCGATGATGGCCGCACGGTCGTCGGGGTGGATCAGGTTGCGCACCGATGCCAGGTCGGTCGGCAACTCGGTATGGCCGGCCGCGTCGATCAGGTTGCTCGCGTGGTCATTCCATTCGAACTGGTCAGTCGCCATGTCATGGCGCCAGAGCGCCACACCGGCCAGACCCAGGGCCAAGGACAATTGTTCGGCCGTCGCATGCTTGCCGGTGGCGGCGATCGGGCCGATGTCGAGCCAGACTACGCGCGCGGCGGTCGCATCGGGCGGCATCACCTCGGCGCGCACATGCCAGCGTTCGAAGTCGAATTGCACATTCGGTGCATCGCCGCAATGGGTCGCGAGCGCGAAGGCAAAGCGCGCGCAGGTCTGCGCGTCGCCGAACAAGGCTTGCGCGCAGGGATTGAGGGCAGCGTGGCCGGGCGCGTCAGGCGGAAGTACGGCCGCCGGATGGGGCGCACGCCAGACTGCAACCGGGTGTTCCGTCGGCATCGTTGATCATCCACCTTCGCATAGAACCGCGGAACTTTACTCCGAAAGAATGGCGCGCAGATGGCGTTCGCGGCCGCAAATTGTGGGGTTTCCCTCAGTTGTGTATCGCGGACACCGCGGCTGCGTACAAACCCGCAGCGCGGGCCAGTTCTTCGGCGACTGCCGTGCGCAAGGCGGGCGGCGCCAGCACCTCGACCGCGCTGCCATGGCGCAAGACATCCATCATCAATTCACGCGCGTCGCTGTAAGGCAGCTCGAGCACATAACGGCCTTGCGCGTCGTAGGCCGCGCGTTGCTCGGGGTGCCATTGCTCGGCGGCGACCCAGCGCGCGCGGTCGGGCTGAAACCGCAGGCGCGCCCATTGCACGCGCTCGCCCGAGAAAATGCCGTAGCCCCGATTGAAATGCGCCTGCAATTCGCCCGTGCCGACCGACCGGGCGCGCTCTGGCAGGCTGTGCGCGCTGACGATCGCGTCGAGGGCGAACGAGCGCAGAGCGCGGCGCCAATGGCACCAGGCGTCGAGATACCAGGCGTCGCGGTAGAGCACCAATTGCTGGGGCGAGACCGTGCGTTCGGTGTATTCGTCGCGCTCGCGGTTGTAATGACGCAGTTGCAGCCGGTTACGCTCCAGCAAGGCCGCGGCGATCACCTCGAAATGCCGGGCCGGCGCCGCGCGCTTGGCCGCATGGGCGAGCTTGAAGCGGCGCTCCACGTCTTCGGGCGCATGGCCGGCCGCGCCCAGGATGGCGCGCAGCCGCGCCCGCAGCGGCGCCACTTGGGTGTCGAGCAGGCCAGGCTGCAGATCGGCCAGCAATTGCTGCATCATCAACAAGGCCTGGGCTTCGGCAGCGTTGAACCACAAGCCGGGCAAGGCATAGCGCGGACCGCCCGTCGGCGTGCCGAAACGGTAACCGCGCGCGTCGCGGTCCCATTCGATCGGCGCGTTCAGGCGTTCGCGCATGTATTCCAGATCGCGCTTGAAGGTGGCCGGCGAAACCCCGAGTTCGGCGAGCAGGGTCTCGCGCGACACCACGGTGTGTTCCTGCAGCAGCTGGTCGATGCGGTAAAAGCGTTCGGTCCGGTCCATGGCGCGCCTGAAAGCGAGGCCGCCATGATGCAAGCGGCGCGGCCGCCGTGGCAACCGCGCCCGTGGCTTGCGCTACTTGGTGCGCACGATCTCGATGGCCGTCACGGTCAGCACGCCGCCGGGTTCTTCGGCATGAAAGCGGATCTGGTCGTCCTTTTTCACGCCGTCGAGCAAGCCGGGCTTGGCCGCCTTGAAGACCATGGTCATCGGCGCCATGTCGATGTTGACGATGTGTTCATGCTTGATCGTGATCGTGCCGGCTTTCGCATCGACGCTGCGCACGATGCCTTTGGTCATCACGGTCGCGGCCGGTGCGGCTTGCGTCGGCGTTGCGTGCTGCGCATGGTCTTGCTGGGCGGATGCCGCGCCGCTGGCGGCTGCGAGAGCCAGGGCGAGCAATGCTGTGGTGGCCAGACCAGCGCCGGCCAGACCAACGCCGGCCGTTTGCACGCGGTGTAAAGGGGGCAAGGCAACGAAATTGAACTTCATCGGGTTTCTCCTTCGGTGGGGGTGGTGGAAACAGGAAGCGCGGCGCGGGCGCGCCGGCCGCGCATCAAGCGAAAGGCAGCCGGCACGACGAACAAGGACAACAAGGGCGCAGTGACCATGCCGCCCAGCATCGGCGCGGCGATGCGGCTCATGATTTCCGAGCCGGTGCCGCTGCCCCAGACGATGGGCACCAGACCCGCGAGGATCACCGCGACCGTCATCGCTTTGGGCCGCACACGCAGCACCGCGCCTTCGCGGATCGCCTCGTCGAGCGCATCGGTTTGAGCAACATCGGCGCCGCGCGCCGCATGCTCGGCCAGCGCATGCTTCAAATAGATGAGCATCACCACGCCGAATTCGGCCGCGACGCCCGCGAGTGCGATGAAGCCGACCCCGGTCGCGATCGAGAGGTGATAGCCGAGCAGGTAGAGGAACCAGACCCCGCCGGTCAGCGCGAACGGCAAGGTCGCCATGATGAGCAGCGCTTCGTCGAAGCGTTTGAAGGTCAGATAGAGCAGCACGAAGATGATGGCGAGCGTGGCCGGCACCACCACCTTGAGCCGCGCATTGGCGCGCTCCAGATATTCGAACTGCCCCGAGTACGCGACGCTGATGCCGGGTTCGAGCTGCACTTGTTCGAGCACCGCGTTTTGCAGGTCGTGCGCGACCGAGGCCAGGTCGCGTCCGCGCACATCGACATAGACCCAGCTCGACAAGCGCGCGTTCTCGCTTTTGAGCATCGGCGGCCCATCGGCGAGCGCGAGCGTCGCCACCATGCCGAGCGTGATCTGCTGGCCCATGGGCGTGACGATGGGCAGCGCGCGCAAGCGCTCGGGTGTGTCGCGCAATTCGCGCGCATAGCGCAGATTGATCGGGTAGCGCGCCAGGCCTTCGACGGTCTCGCCGATGTTCTCGCCGCCGACGACGCCCGCGATCACCGATTGCACATCGGCAATGTTGAGGCCGTAGCGCGCGGCCGCCGCGCGGTCGATCTGCACATCGAGGTAGCGTCCGCCGGTCAGGCGTTCGGCCAGCGCCGAGCTCACGCCCGGCACCGTCTTGGCCACGCGCTCGATGTCGCCCGCGATGCGGTCGATCGCGGCGAGGTCGGTGCCCGCGACCTTGACCCCGATCGGGCTTTTGATGCCGGTGGCCAGCATGTCGATGCGGTTGCGGATCGGCGGAATCCAGATGTTGGCCAGGCCCGGCACCTTGACCGCGGCGTCGAGCGCTTCGACCAGCTTCTCGGGCGTCATGCCGGGCCGCCATTGTTCGCGCGGCTTCAACTGGATCGTGGTCTCGAACATTTCGAGCGGCGCCGGATCGGTCGCGGTCTCGGCGCGGCCGGCCTTGCCGAACACGCGCGCGACTTCCGGCACGGTGCGGATCATGCGGTTGGTCTGTTGCAGCAACTCGGCCGCCTTGGCCGCCGACAAGCCCGGCAGCGCCGACGGCATGTAGAGCAGATCGCCTTCGTCGAGCGGCGGCAGGAATTCGCCGCCCAGGCGGCTCGCAGGCCACCAGGCACTCGCGAACACGAGCACGGCCACCACCAGCGTGGTGCGCGGCCGGCGCAGCACCGCGTCGAGCGCGGGCCGATAAGCGCGGATCAACACCCGGCTGATCGGGTTCTTGTTTTCATCGGGAATGCGCCCGCGAATCCAGGCGCCCATGAGCACCGGAATCAACGTGACGGCGAGGCCCGCCGCGGCGGCCATCGCATAGGTCTTGGTGTAAGCCAGCGGCCCGAACAACCGGCCTTCCTGCGCTTCGAGCGTGAACACCGGCACGAAGGACAAGGTGATGATGAGCAGGCTGAAGAACAGCGCCGGCCCGACCTCGACCGCGGCCTCGGTCATGAGTTGCCAATGTTCTTCGCCTTCGAGCGTGCGGCCCGGATGCGCGTGCTGCCAGGCTTCGAGTTTCTTGTGCGCGTTCTCGATCATCACGACCGCGGCATCGACCATCGCGCCGATCGCGATCGCAATGCCGCCGAGCGACATCAGGTTGGCATTGATGCCTTGGCGCTGCATCACGATGAAAGCGATCAGCACCCCGATCGGCAGTGAAATGATCGCGACCAGCGACGAGCGCAAATGCCAAAGGAAGACCGCGCAGACCAGCGCGACCACGATGAATTCCTCGATCAACTTGTGGCTCAGGTTTTCGATCGCGCGTTCGATCAGGCCGCTGCGGTCGTAGGTCGGCACGATCTGCACGCCCGGCGGGAGGCTTTTTTGCAATTCGGCGAGCTTGGCCTTGACGGCCGTGAGCGTGTGTTGCGCATTCTTGCCCGAGCGCAGGATGACCACGCCGCCCGCGACTTCGCCTTCGCCATCGAGTTCGGCAATGCCGCGCCGCATCTCGGGGCCGATCTGGACCGTGGCCACATCGCCCACGCGCACCGGCACACCTGCGCGCGTGACGATGGGCACGGCCCGGAAATCATCCAGGCTTTTAAGGTAGCCGCTCGCGCGCACCATGACTTCGGCCTCGCCGAGTTCGAGCACCGAACCGCCGGTCTCTTGATTGGCCGCTTGCAAGGCCGCGCGCACCTGGTCGTGGGTCACGCCATAGGCCGCGAGTTTCACCGGATCGAGCACGACCTGGTATTGCTTGACCATGCCGCCGACGGTAGCCACTTCGGCGACATCTGGCAGGCTCTTGAGCTCGAAGCGCAGGAACCAGTCCTGCAACGCGCGCAATTGGGCGAGGTCGTGGCCGCCGCTGCGATCGACGAGCGCGTACTGGTAGATCCAGCCGACGCCGGTCGCATCGGGGCCCAGCGCGGTCTTCGCGCTCGCGGGCAGCCGGCCTTGCACCTGGTTCAGGTATTCGAGCACCCGCGAACGTGCCCAATACAAATCGGTGCCGTCCTCGAACAGCACATAGACGAAGGAATCGCCGAAAAAAGAGAACCCGCGCACTGTCTTCGTGCCCGGCACCGACAGCATGGTGGTCGCGAGCGGATAGGTGACCTGGTTCTCGACGATCTGCGGCGCCTGGCCCGGATAACTCGTGCGGATGATGACTTGCACATCCGACAGATCGGGCAGGGCGTCGATCGGCGTATGCCGCACCGACCAGATGCCCCAGGCGGTCGCGGCCACGCTCAGCATCAACACCAAAAAGCGATTGGCGACCGACCAGCGGATCAGACGCGCGATCATGGCCGGCCTCCTGGTTGGGTCGAGTGCTTGGCCGCGGCGTCCGCCGGATGGGCGCCCGGCGCGTGGCCGGCCGATTCCGGTCCTGCAGGCGCGATGCTGTCGAGCGTGAACCCGTCATCGTCCTGATGAAAAGTGAACACGACCCGGTCGCCGGGTTTGAGCCGCGCGCCTTGCGCTTGGGCCGCGCCGGGCTTGAAGCCCATGGTCATCGCGCCCCATTTGAGCGCGGGGATCGGCGCGTGTTCGAGCATCCATTCTTCGCCCGAGAGGTCGACGATCTTGCCCACGCCTTCGTAGGTCGGCGCGCGCGGTGCGGTGTGCGCGGCGGCCGGGGCCGGTGCGTTCGGCGCGACGTTGGGCGTGGTTTGCGCTTGCGCCTGTGCGACGATCCCGCTCACGCTGGCTTCGGAATCGATGAGGAATTGCCCCGAGGCGACCACGCGCTGGCCCGCATTCAAACCGCTGCGCACGACGGTGTTCCCATCGACCGCGTCGCCAAGCTCGACCGCGACCGGCCGGTAACGCCCGCCGTCTTCGGCCACGAAGACCAGGGTGCGCTTGCCGGTGCGGATCACCGCTTCGCTCGGGACCACGAGTGCGTCCTCGCGCGCGCCGTCGAGCGTCACTTGCGCGAACATGCCGGGCCGCAATTTGAGTTGCGGGTTTGCAAACACCATGCGCACGCGCAGGGTGCGGGTGTCGCGATTCGCTTCGGGCAGCACCGCATCGACCTTGCCGGTGAAGCGCTGGCCCGGGTAGGCGGCGAAGCTCGCCTGCACCGCGCGTCCGCGTTCGAGCACCGCAGCTTGCGCTTCGGGCACCGCGGCTTCGAGCCAGACGCTCGCCAATCCGTTCAGGCGCGCGAGCGTCATGCCCGGTGCGAGCGTCATGCCGGCGCGCAGATTCAATTCCTGGATCACGCCGCCGATCGGCGCGGTGATGGTCGTGGTCGTGACCACCGCGCGTTCGCGTTCGACGCGCGCGATCAAGGCCTCGGGCATGCCGAGCAAGACCAGGCGCTGGCGCGCGGCGGCGGCGAGGCCCGCATCGCCCGCGGCACGCACCGCGAGGTATTCCTGTTGCGCGCCGGCCCAGTCGGGCACCAGCACCTCGGCCAAGGGCGCGCCCGCAGCCACCACATCGCCGGGCGCGTGCGCCTGCACCCGTTCGACGAAGCCGGCGCTGCGCGCTTGCAGCACCGCGACCGCGCGCTCGTCGAAACCGACCTGGGCCACGGCGTCGACGCGCGGCGCGAGGGTCCGGCGTTCGACGGTCGCGATGCGCAGGCCCAGGCTTTGCGCGAGGCGCGGATCGACACTGACCCCGGCGCCGCTTTGCGCATCGGCGTATTTGGGCACCAGGTCCATGTCCATGAAAGGCGAGCGGCCCGGCTTGTCGAAATGCTGGGTCGGCACCATGGGGTCGTACCAATACAGCACGCGTCGGCCGTCGGGGGCGGTGTTCGCATCGGCCGGCGCACCGGCGCCACTCGCGGCGGACGAATGCGTGCCAGTGCCGTTGGCCGGATCATTTACATTGTGTGCACCGCTCCAGCGTGCGAGGCCGAAACCGGCGCCACCGGCAACCACGGCGGCCATTGCCGCGGTGATGAGCGTTGCGCGCAACGGATGACGGACGAAGGCCGCGCGCCAGCCTTTGCCTTGGAGGGCGGTGTGTTCAGGATGATTCGGATTCATTGCGCTTCCTCCGCGCTCAAGGTGGCCAGGCGTGCGCGCACGGCCTGGCGTTGGGCTTCCAGATCGATGACGCGCAGACGCGCTTCGGCGGCGTCGCGGCGCGCGGCGAGTACGGCTCCGAGATCGGCGCGGCCGGCTTCATAACTTGCGAGCGTGAGTCGCACGCGTTCGTCGGCGGTCGGCACTGCGGCGTCGTTGGCGCGTGCGAGTTGCTGGCTGAGCGCGTTGTGCTCGGCCAGCATGTTTTCGATTTCTTCGGCGTGGCGGGCGCGCATGTCGTCGCGCTCGGCGTCGATGCGCGCGCGCTCCTGGCGCTTGGCCGCGATCAACGGGTCCTGGCGCCGGCTCGACCAGAACGGCAACTCGAAACTCAATTGCACCGAGACCATGTCGCCGTACTCGGGCGCACGGCGGCCGTACATCACTTCCCAGCTCCAATCGCCGCGCTTGGACGCTTCGAGTTCGCGGGTCTGGGCATCGGTGCGCGCGAGGGTCGCGTCATAAGTGCCGAGTTCGGCATGGCGGTCGATGCCGCCGAGCAGATGCGCGGCATGCGGTGTGAGGTCGGGCGGGTCGCCAGCCAGGGGCGCGGTGGCAGCGGTGCCGACCCAGCGCCGCAAAGAGGCCAGCGCCTGCGCGCGTGCGCGTTCGAGTTCATCGCGCCGGTCGGCCAGGGCCAGCGCTTCCTGGCGCGCCATGCTCGCATCGGCCGGCAATGCGCGGCCGGCGGCCACCCGCGCGGCGATGGTCTGCTGCAACAAACGGTTCTCGTCTTCGAGCGCAGCGAACAAGGCCAGACGGCGCTCGGCGTAATACCGGCCGAGCCAGGCCAGGGCCACCTCGCGCCGCACATTGCTGCGGTCGAGCGCGAGTGCGGCGCGTGCTTGTGCGACCTCGGCTTCGGCTGCGTCGGCGCGCGCGCGGCGCTTGTCGGCATTGGGCACTTCCTGCATCCAGCCCACGCGCTTCATCGTCATGGCTTCGGCCGTGGTGCTCCAGCGTTCGGGCCCGCTGACCGGCAGGTTGTCGATGCCGACCAGCAAGCGCGGATCGGGCAAGGCATCGGCGCTCAGGCTCGCGCTTTGCGCGCCGTCGAGATCGGCCTGGCGCGCGCGCAGCGCGGGCGCGCGTTCGAGCGCGAGACGCGTGGCCTCGGCATAACTCAGACCGGGGGCGGTCGGTTTCTTCGCTGGCGCCGAAACACACGGCGTGAGGCCCGCTGCGAAACAAGAAACGACCAG
>CAXBRX010000088.1:0-10399 GCA_963977835.1 uncultured Derxia sp. | reverse complement strand
CCCCATAAACCATGACGCGATTGCCTTGGTTGAACGCCATCTGAGGATAAAAGCCAGTCATGGCGAACATGCCAAATGAGAGAAGTAAAACAGTGAGCAAGGCAACATGCAGGACACCTTTGTTGGTCGGTCGATTCGACTTCAGATGCTTGACTGCAATCCACATAAGCAAGGCGGAAAGAAGAAGAGCAGAGGCGCTCGCTGCTCCAATGCTCGACCAGATCTTCAACCATGCCAATGTCGGCCCCTTCGTCGCGACGCGTCTGATCAAGCAACTCGTCACCAGCAACCCGACGCCCGACTATGTGGCCCGCGTGGCCGCCAAATTCAATGACAACGGGTCCGGTGTGCGCGGCGACATGCGTGCGGTCGTCAAGGCGATCCTGCTCGATGCGGAAGCGCGCGACATCACCAAGGTCGGCGATCCGTATTTCGGCAAATTGCGCGAACCCGTGATCCGCCTCGCGAACTGGATGCGGGCTTTCGGTGCGACTTCGCAGACCGGGCGCTATCGGATCTCCTACCTCAACGATCCGGGCAGCCAGCTTTCGCAAACGCCGATGGTTTCGCCAACGGTCTTCAATTTCTGGCGCCCCGGGTATGTGCCGCCCAATTCGGCGGTGGCCACGGCCGGGCTGTGCGCACCCGAAATGCAGATCGTCAATGAAGTCTCGGTGGCCGGTTATCACAACAGCATCCGCTCGGTGATCGCAAGCGGCATCGGCGCCGTGCCCGATGGCGGCTCCGGTGCCGATGTGCAGACCACCTACGCGGCCGAACTCGCGTTGGCCGACAAGCCCGATGCCCTCGTCGATCGCGTCAATCTGCTGCTGATGTACGGGCAGATGACTTCGACCATGCGGACCAAGGTGCGCGACGCCGTCGCTTCGGTCGCCATTCCCGCGACCGGCACCCAGGCCCAGATCGATGCCGCCAAGAAGAACCGCGTCTGTCTCGCGGTCTTCCTGACCATGGCCTCGGTCGAATATCTCGTGCAGAAATAAGGTGAACCGATGACCCAACATCGCAAGGCCCGCCGCGACTTTTTGCGCGCTGCGTCGGCATTCTCGGCTGGGACGCTCGGCGTTCCGTTCGGACTCAATCTCGCGACCATGAGCGCGGCCTCGGCCCAGACCGCGGGCGTGGCCGATTACAAGGCGCTGGTCTGCCTGTTCCTGGTCGGCGGCAACGACGCCGCCAACATGGTGTTGCCCACCGATACCGATTCCTGGACGCGCTACATCGCCACGCGCAACCAGGGCTCCGATCCGATCGCGCTGCGCGCCGTCGGCACCGCGGTCGATGCCGTCGCCGCTGCCGCCAGCCCCGCGCGCCTGGGCGGCGTGCTGCCCATCGTGCCCACCACGGCGCAATACGTGCCTGGCACGAGCACCGTGCGCACTTTCGCCTTGCATCCTTTGCTCACCGATGTGCAAAGCCTGTTCGGCGCCGGACGGCTCGCGGTGCTCGCCAATGTGGGCACCTTGATCCAGCCGACCACCAAGGCGCAATACAAGGCGCGCTCGGTGCCTTTGCCGACCAGTCTGTTCTCGCACAACGATCAGCAATCGACCTGGCAGGCCGGGGCCACCGAAGGCGCGCGCGTCGGCTGGGGCGGGCGCATGGGCGATCTTTGGCTCAGCGAAAACGGCAGCGCGGGCGCATTCACCGCGATCTCCACCTCGGGCAACGCGGTCTGGTTGTCGGGGCAAAGCGTGGTGCAATACCAGGTGACCAACAGCGGGCCGGTCAAGATGAACGGCCTCACCGGCAGCCTGTTCGGTTCATCCACCGCCGCGGCGACGCTCGCCAGCCTGGTCACCGACACCCAGGCCAGCGCGATCTTCGCGCGCGATTACGCCACGGTGGTCAAGCGTTCGCTCGATGCGCAATCGGTGCTGAGCGCAGCCTTCGCCTCGGCCGAGGCGACCGCGGTTGCGGCGCCCACGCAATACACCAATCCGGTCACGGGCACGCTCACCACCAACGGCATCGCCACCCAGTTGCAGACCGTGGCGCGCATGATCGCCGCGCGCAACACGCTCGGGCTCAAACGCCAGGTGTTTTTCGTGAGCGTCGGCGGCTTCGACACTCACGACGCGCAAAACCGCGGTCAGGCCGATCTGCTCGCGCGCCTCGGGCATGCGCTCGCCTATTTCGATGGCGCCTTGGCCGCGATCGCGGGCGATGGCGGCAATGCGAACATCCGCGACAAGGTCACGCTGTTTACCGCGTCTGATTTCGGGCGCACCTACACCACCAACGGCGACGGCACCGACCACGGCTGGGGCGGCCACCATTTCATTTTGGGCGGCGCGGTCAAGGGCAAGAATTTCTACGGGCAATATCCGACCGTGGGCGTGAGCGGCAGCCCGGCCGGGTTCGAAAACCCCGATGAAATCGGTTCAGGCACTTTGCTGCCGACGACCTCGGTCGAGCAATACGCGGCGACGCTGGGGTCATGGTTCGGCATTTCGGACACCAACCTCGCGTCGCTGTTTCCGAACCTGGCCAACTTCAGCACGCGCAATCTGGGCTTCATGAACGCGGGCTGAGCCACGGCGCGGCGCGCGCGTGCGGAAAAGGCGCCGTTGCGCCGCGGGCAAAACAGGGAGTGCTTGACTCGGGAAGCGTCCGCGCCTCAGCGCGCGACGACTTCGAGCGCGAGCGCTTGCGGCGTGGTGCCGGCGTGCGCGCGGTCGATGCTGGCAAGGAAGGTGGACGCATCCTGGAAGCCGATCACGCGGCTTTGCGCGACTTCGGTGCCGCGCGCGTCGAAGAAGATGATGCCGGGCGGGCCGAACAGCGAGAAGCGCTTGAGCAAGGCTTTGTCGTCGTCGGTGTTGCGCGTGACGTCAGCTTGCAGCAGCAGCATTTCGTCCATGCGCTGCGCGACTTGCTGATCGGTGAAGGTGAAGCGTTCCATTTCCTTGCAGCTCACGCACCAGTCGGCATAGAAGTCGAGCATCACCGCACGGCCTTTGGTGTCGCGCAAAGCCGCGTCGAGCTCCGCGACGCTCGCGATCTTGAGCCAGTTGCCGTGCTTGGGCGCCGCTTCGGCGGCGAGTGTTGCGCCGACCGCCGGGCGCACGGCCAATTGCTGCAAAGGCTGCAGCACATCGCGTCCGCCGGTGGCCACGCCCACGACCTGGATCGCACCGAGCAGCAACAACACCACGCCCGCGCCTTTCCACAAACGTGTCCAGCCGGTGCTTTCCACCGGCAGCGGATCGAAGGCGCGCAGATACACGGCGCTCACGATGAACAGCACCGCCCAGGCCAGCATGTGGGCCCAGGCCGGAATCACCGGGCTCACCATCCAGATCGCGACGGCGATCAACAGCACGCCGAAAAATTTCTTCACGCCTTCCATCCAGGCGCCCGCGCGCGGCAACAAGGAGCCGGCGCTGATGCCGACCAGCAGCAAAGGCACGCTCATGCCGGCCGCCATCGCAAACAAGGCGCTGCCGCCGATCACGACATTGCGCGTTTGCGAGATGTAGAGCAGGGCGCCTGCGAGCGGCGCGGCCACGCAAGGGCCGACGATCAGGGCCGACACCGCGCCCATGATGAACACGCCGACATAACTGCCGCCGCGCTGATGATTCGAGATGCCGGTCAGGCGCGATTGCAGGGCGTTGGGCAATTGCAGTTCGTAAAAGCCGAACATCGACAAGGACAGCGCCAGCAACAACACCGCGAAGGTGATGAGCACGCCCGGCGTTTGCAGCGCCGCGGCCAGGCCTTCGCCGGCAAGGCCCGCGGCGACGCCCATGGCGGTGTAGATGATCGCCATGCCGAGCGCATAGGCGAGCGCCAGCGTGAAGCCGCGCGATTTCGACAAGGACGTGCGATGCGTGCCTTCGCCGCCGGCGCGGTGGCCGCTATGGCCGACGATGATCGATGACAGGATCGGGATCATGGGCAGCACGCAAGGCGTGAAGCTCAACAACAGCCCGAGGACGAAGAACATCGGCATCACGGTCAGCAAGGAACCGCTCTTGAGCGCGGCTTCGATGCGGCCTTGTTCGGTGCCGTTCGCGGCCGTGGTGTTGCCCGGGGCTTCGGCACTGCCGGCGCCGGGCGCATTGCCATCGGCACCGGTGACACCGGCCGCGCCAGCACTCGTGAGCGTCAGGCGCGCGGTCTGGTCTTGCGGCGGGTAGCACAGGCCTTTGTCGGCGCAGCCTTGGCTGGTCGCGGTCAGGGTGAAGCTGCCTTTGCCCGCCGCGATCGGGATGCGCACCACGAGTTCGCCGCGATGGGTCTCGACATTCTTGTTGAAAGTCTCGTCGAACTTGACCTTGCCATGCGGCAGGTCGATCGCGCCGAGCTTGACGCCCGAATCGGCCGCGAATTTGATCTTCTCGTGGTAGAGGTAATAGCCGTCGGCGATGGTCCAGCGGGCCTCGACCGTCTGTGCGTCGATCACCCGCGCGCGAAACGCAAACGCTTGTTGCGGGTCGAGAAAATCGTCCTCGGCGCGGGCGAGGCCGCAGACCAGAAGCAAAAGCGCGATTGCGCTCGTCAAAAACGTCTTCATCAATGATTTCCCAGTGCGCGCCGTTGGTGGGGCTGCGTTCAGAATCTCAGGATAGCAGCGCTAAGCGGTGAGAGAAAACGCCCAAGTACGCAATCTTCCTGAGGAAGTCCTAGGCGCTTGTCCGAGTCCTTGCCTTGCGGTCGCGATTCAACACACCGTTACATCGATGCGGCGTTTTCCCAGCATCGGAATCCTGGATCGTGACCGGGCGCAGCGCGTTCGGCGTATGGCGGCGATAATTCCACTTTCTTGCCGAGGATCTTTCATGAAAAGCAGCAAACACCTGTTGGCGGCCGTGTTGGCGGGCGCATGGCTTTTGATGGTGCCGACCGCGCAGGCGCTCGATGCCGGCGTTGCCGCACCGACGTTTTCTTTGCCGACGCCGAGCGGGAAACCGTTCAATCTCGCCGACGCCAAAGGCAAGGTGGTGTATGTCGATTTCTGGGCGTCGTGGTGCGGTCCGTGCCGGCAATCGTTTCCCTGGCTCAACGCCATGCAGGCCAAATACGGCGCGCAAGGCTTTCAGGTGGTCGGCATCAATCTCGACAAGAAGCGTGACGAGGCCAATGCCTTTCTCGCGCAGACGCCCGCCAAATTCCTGATCGCTTTCGATGTCGCGGGCGAGACGCCCAAGCAATACGGCATCAAAGGCATGCCCAGCTCGGCCCTGGTCGGTGCCGATGGCAAGGTCATCCTGATGCATGCGGGCTTTCGCGACGACGAGCGCGCCGAGCTCGAAGCCAAGATCGTCGCCGCGCTCAAGGCCGCCGCCAAATGATGCTCATGCGCGCGCGCTGACCGCGCACGCGCCGGCAGCCGTCATGCGGTGCCGAACTTGGTCTCGAACTCGATGCCGATCTGTTGCAGCAAGGGCGTCGGCAGGATGCCGCCGGCGCAGATGATGACGGCATCGTTGGCGAGTTCGATGTCCTTGCCTGCGCTGTTCAGGACCACGGTGCGTTCGCCGATGGTCTTGACGTTGGAGTTGAGCAGCACGTTCACACGGCCCGCGTCCTGCTGCGCCTTGAGTGCGCTCCGGTTCTTTTCCTTGACGCGCCCGAAGGCCTCGCTGCGATAAGACAGCGTCACCGTCGTGCCCGGTTGTTCAGCCAGGGCGATCGCGGCTTCGAGCGCGCTGTCGCCGCCGCCGACCACGAGCACGGCCATGTCGCGGTATTGCTCGGGGTCGACCAGGCGATAGACGACCTTGGCCTGGTCTTCGCCCGCAACATCGAGCCGGCGTGGTGTGCCGCGACGCCCGAGTGCGAGCAACACGGTGCGCGTGCGGTATTGGCCACGCGTGGTGCGCACGATGAAGGATGCGCCGTCGCGCTCGACGCCTTCCATGCGCTCGCCGAAGGCGATCTCCATGCCGGTCTTGCGCATGCCGTCGTGCCAGAACTCGAGCAGCTTTTCCTTCTTGATTTCGTTCATGCGCACCGTGCCGAGCAGGGCGAGCTTGACCGGTGCGGTCATCGCGATCTTGTTGCGCGGGTAGTGATAGACCGCGCCGCCTAGGGAATTTTCCTGCTCGATCACCTTGTAACGCAGCTTGTGCTCGATCGCGCTCAAGGCGGCGGAAAAACCTGCCGGGCCGGCGCCGATGATCATGACGTCGTAATCGCCCTTGCCGCCTTTGTGGGCGCGGATCGCATCCATCGCCTTGCGTCCTTGCTCGGCGGTCTTGCGGATCAGGCCCATGCCGCCGAGCTCGCCTGCGATGAAGATGCCCGGCACATTGGTCTCAAAGTTGGGCTTCACGACCGGAATGTCGATGCCGCGCTTGGCGGTGCCGAACACCAGTGTGATGCCCCCGACCGGGCAAGCATCGCGGCAGGCGCCGTGGCCGATGCAATCGGCCGCGTTGATGAGCACCGCCTTGTTCTTGATGAGCCCGAGCGCTTCTTCTGGGCAGGCATGCACGCACGACGCGCAACCGATGCAACGCACTTCGTCGATGACCGGATGCAAGGAGGGCGGCTCCGTCAATCCGGCCTTCTTGGATTCTTCGAAGACGTTCCTGCTGCGACGCTCGACGCGCATGAGATGCAGCAGATAGAGCGCGATCGCGAGGATGGCGCCGCCAATGTAAAGGAATGTGTAAAACGAATTGCTCATGAAAGCCGGTTTCTTAAGTCATGCTTAAGGAGCAGGGCTTTTACCCTGTGCCCCAAGCGTGTTTGCCCAGGTAATCGGCGGCAAGCTCACCAAAGTCTTTAGGTGTTCGACCGATTCACCTAGAACGCAGTTGCAGCTACAGTCGCGCCGCGTCGAGACCGTGCAGCGCGATGCTCGGAGTCTAACGAGTTCATCGGTGTTGCTGGTGGCAATGCGAAACGTTTGATGCAACGAGATGGAAACGCCATGAGTGCAGTTCAGCAGACCAGCGAAGTACAAGGTGCGGCGAGCGCGCGCCCGAACGCCATGCCCGTGGTGCGTCATCGCGATACCGCGATCTATCTGCTGCTGACGGTGCTGGTATTCGGCGCCTGGCAGTTCTCGCGTCTTAGGCTGTTCGATGCCGCGTCCGATACCGCGTATTGGATCGGCGTGACGGGCGGGTCCTTGATGCTGTTGTTGTTGCTCTATCCGGTGCGCAAGCGGTTTCGCTTCATGCGCAACTTCGGGCATGGCAAATACTGGTTCATCGCCCACATGGTGCTCGGCATCGCCGGGCCGTTGCTGATCCTCATCCATTCGACCTTCAAGACCGGCTCGCTGAACGCCGCGGTGGCCTTGTATTCGATGCTCATCGTCGCCGGCAGCGGCGTGGTCGGCCGCTATCTGTATGTGCGCATCCACCGCGGGCTTTACGGCGAGCAGGCTTCGCTGGCCGAGTTGCGTTCCAGCGCCGGGCTCCAGCACGACAACGTCAAGTCGCGTCTGCATTTCGCTCCGCTGGTCGAGGCGCGCCTGTTCGATTTCGAAGCCCAGGTGGCGGGCAAGAAGGACCAGCACACGCGGCATCTGTGGAATGTGTCGGTATTGCCGATCAAGCAATTCCTGACTTATCGCTGGTGCGCACAGCATTTGAATACGCAATTGGCCGAGCTCGGGGCGCAACGCGGCTGGAGTCGCGACGAGTTGCGCGCGCGCCAGGCGAAGGCGCGCGCGATCGCCTTCGATTACCTCGCGAGTGTCGTGCGGGTCGCGCAATTCGGCTCGTTCGTGCGTCTGTTTTCGCTCTGGCATGTGCTGCATGTGCCCTTGCTCTATGTGATGGTCGTCAGCGCGGTCGTGCACGTCGTCGCTGTTCACATCTACTGACGCCGAGTCTTCACGGTGCCGCGCCTCGACGCTTGTTGTTCCTCGCCGATCCGCTCGCTACGCAGCCTGGTGCTGCTGGCGTTGCTCGTGTTCGCCGCGTGTTTCGCGGGCGCGGCCCAGGCCCAATCGGTTGAGTCCGTGCTGTCGCCGGGCAAGGTGATCGAAGGCCATGCGAAGGTCGAAGGCGATTGCAAACGCTGCCATGTGCGCTTCGATCGTGCGGCCCAGGACGGCTTGTGCATGGACTGCCACAAGGAAGTCGGGCAGGACATGCGGCAAAAGACCGGCTTTCACGGGCGCCAGAAGCCGCAGGCCTGCCGCGAATGCCATACCGATCACCGCGGGCGGGATGCGCGCGTGATCGAGTTCGACCCCAAGACCTTCGATCACAACCAGAGCGACTTCACGCTGCGTGGCAAGCATGGCAAGACCGAATGCGCGAAGTGCCATGTGGCCGGCAAGAAATACCGCGCGGCCGCCTCCGATTGCCTGAGCTGCCACCGCAAGGACGATGTGCACAAGGGCTCGCTCGGCGCGAAGTGCCAGGACTGCCATACCGAGAACAACTGGAAGGAAGCGAAGTTCGATCATTCGACGACGCGCTTCAAGCTGACCGGCAAGCACGCCGACGCCAAGTGCAACACCTGCCACAAGAACAACGCTTACAAAGACACGCCGATGGCGTGCATCGCCTGCCATCGCAAGGAAGACAAGCACAAAGGCCGTTACGGCGAAAAATGCGAGACCTGCCACGGCACGCGTGACTGGAAGACGATCGACTTCGACCATGACACGCAGACCAAGTACGCCTTGCGCGGCAAGCACCGCACGACCAAATGCGAGTCCTGCCACGTCGGCAATCCGTACAAGGAAAAGACGCCGACCGCCTGCAACGATTGCCACAAGAAGGACGACAAGCACAAAGGGTCGCTCGGGACTTCATGCGAGTCCTGCCACAACGAGCGCACCTGGAAGGAAACCGGCAAGTTCGATCACGACCGCACGCATTTCCCGCTGCTCGGCAAGCACGCCAAGGTGGAATGCAAGGACTGCCACAAGTCGACGATGTTCAAGGAAGCGCCGTCGGCCTGCATCGAATGTCACCGCAAGGACGACAAGCACGAAGGGACGCTGGGCGACAAATGCAAGGACTGCCACATCGAGCAGAACTGGAAGAAGACCAGCTTCGACCATGACCGCACGCGTTTCGCCTTGCGCGGCGCGCACATGGAGCCCAAGACCAAGTGCGCCGATTGCCATCGCGATCTGCGCAGTTATCGCAACACCGCACGCGACTGCCTGAGCTGCCACAAGAAGGACGACAAGCACGAGGGGCAGCAGGGCAAGGAATGCGATCAATGCCATAACGACCGCGATTGGAAGACCACGCGTTTCGACCATGGGCGCACGCGTTTCCCGTTGCTCGGCAAGCACGTCAAGGTCGAATGCAAGGCCTGCCATGAATCGCGGCGCTTCAAGGACGCCAAGCGCGAATGCCTGGCCTGCCACAAGAAAGACGACAAGCACAAAGGCAAGCTCGGCGCGCGCTGCGAAAGCTGCCACAACGCGCGCGACTGGAAGATCTGGGACTTCGACCACAGCAAGCGCACCGATTACAAACTCGACGGTGTCCATGTGCGCGTCGCGTGCGAAAGCTGCCACACCCGCGAAGCCCCTGCGGGCAAGGATGCTGCAAGCGTTCCGAGTACCTGTGTCGGCTGCCATCGCTCGGACGATGTGCATGACGGTGGCTTCGGCGGGCGCTGCGAACAATGCCACGTCACCGAAAGTTGGAAGTCGTTACGTGCCGGCATAAGGATGTCTTCAGAAACGGCACCGACAATCGGTACACAGAGACAGCACGTGCAGATTGCGAGCGCACCACCGCGCGCGAGTTCGACCACGACGGGGGATCGCTTCCGATGAAAACCGTTTCGATGACCAGCAGAAACCTCCTGCGCTTCGTGCTGGCGCTGGTTCTGCTCGCCGCTGCAGCGCTCTCGTTCGCGCAGATCGGCACGCGCAATATCGATCACGTCAAGACAGGTTTCCCGCTGACCGGCAGCCATGCCACTCAACGCTGCGAGGCCTGCCACATCAATGGAATGTTCAAGGGCACGCCCAAGGATTGCGTGGGCTGCCATAGCGCCGGAGCGCGCGGCATCAGCAGCGTCGCGGTAAAGCCCGCGAACCATGTGCCGACCACTCAGGCCTGCGATACCTGCCACAACACCGTCAGCTTCTCGAATGCGCGCGTCAATCACTCGATGCTCGCGCCCAATTCCTGCTTGACCTGCCACAACGGCACGTTTGCCAGCGGCAAACCGGCCAACCACGTTCCCACCACGGCTTCGTGCCAGACCTGCCACCGCACGATCGCCTGGATTCCGGCGGCGGGTTTCGATCACAGCACCGTCGTGGCCGGCACTTGCGCCACCTGTCACAACGGTTCGCGTGCCACCGGCAAGCCGGCGACGCACATCCCGACCACCGCGTCGTGCGACACCTGCCACAAGACCACCGGATGGACGCCGGCCACTTTCAGCCATAGCGGCGTAGCCGCAGGCACCTGCGCCACCTGCCACAACG
>CAXBRX010000087.1:0-10399 GCA_963977835.1 uncultured Derxia sp. | reverse complement strand
TGATCTGCGGAAAACGCTGCGTCAACGCGGCGCCGATGGCGGCCGCGTCATCGACCGAGAGCGTGGTCTGGGTGACATAGGCCAGCCGTTGCGGATCGGCGATCTGGAGGCGGTCCACATCGGCGATCGATTCGACCAGATGCATGCCGCCGTCGACCTGGCCCATCGTGCCTTCGACTTCCGGGTGGCCGGCATGGCCGATCATGACGATCTCGCAGCCCTGGGCGCGCAGGCGCTCGACTTCGAGATGGACCTTGGTGACCAGCGGGCAGGTGGCGTCGAACACGCGCACACCGAGCACCTGGGCTTCGTCGCGCACCGCGCGCGAAACGCCATGCGCGGAAAACACCACGGTCGCCCCGGCCGGCACGACCTGCAAATCTTCGATGAACACCGCGCCCTTGGCACGCAGATCTTCGACCACGAAACGGTTGTGCACGATCTCGTGCCGCACATAAATCGGCGCGCCGAATTGCGCGATGGCGCGCTCGACGATCTCGATCGCCCGGTCGACCCCGGCACAAAAACCGCGCGGCTGGGCGAGCAGCAATTCCTCGGCACCGGCGCCGTCGGCGCGCTCGGCCAGAACCTCGGTGGATCGATCGGCCATCATGTGTTTGCTCAGGCGATGATGCCGACGATGTCGACTTCGAAAGTCACCGGCTGGCCCGCCAGCGGATGATTGAAATCGAAGACCGCGCGCTCGTCGTCGAGCTCCTTGAGCGTGCCTTGGACATAACCGCCTTGCGGCACCGGAATCTCGACCAGATCGCCGACCGCATGGGCATGCGTGGGATCGATCTGCTGGTCGTAGACGCGACGCACGAAGACCTGGACGTACTCGGGATTGCGCGGCCCGAAGGCTTCGCCGGGCGCGAGTTCGAGCACCGCATGGTCGCCTTCGTGCATGCCCATCAGGCGCGCTTCGAGGCCGGGCGACAACTGGCCGCAGCCGAGTTGCAGCGTGGCCGGCTTTTGCCCGAAGGTGGTCACAAGCTCACGCACTTGCGCACCAACGCCCACCGCCAGGCGGTAATGCAAAGTCAAGTGCGCGTTCGGGGTAACGACAAGTTCGGAATTCATCGCAGAATTGTAGCAACCGCCGTCCGGCACCCCGATCCCATACGCCCATGTCGATCTGCGATTGGCCCGAAGACGAACGCCCGCGCGAACGCCTGATCGCGCAAGGGCCTGCCGCGCTGTCCGATGCGGAATTGCTGGCGGTGTTTCTGCGCGTGGGCGTCAAAGGCAAAAGCGCGGTCGATCTGGCCCGCGATTGCCTGCAAACCTTCGGTTCGTTGCGGCGGATGTTCGCGGCGCCGCTGGCCGAATACGCGCGCATCCCCGGCATGGGGCCGGCCAAATACGCGCAATTGCAGGCCGTCGTCGAACTCGCCCGCCGCGCGATCCGCGAAGAATTGCGCACCGCAGCCGCTTTCGACCAACCCGCGGCCGTCAGCGATTTCCTCAAATTGCATCTGAGCGGCCGCGAAGCCGAAGTGTTCGTCGCGCTGTTTCTCGACGCCCAACACCGGCTGATCGCGGCGGACGACCTGTTCCAGGGCACCCTGACCCAGACTGCCGTCTACCCCCGGGAAATCGTCAAGCGAGCGCTGGCTTACAATGCAGCGTCGGTGATTTTTGCGCACAACCACCCGTCGGGGGTCGCCGAACCGAGCCAGGCCGACCGGCTGCTGACCGAAAGTCTCAAGAATGCGCTCGGGCTCGTCGACGTGCGCGTGCTCGATCATTTCGTGGTGGCAGGGGCGAAAACCTTGTCGTTCGCCCAGCACGGGTTGATGTAGTTGCCCCGTTCCGCCTTTTACCCGTATAATCAACGGCTTCGCAGAATTCATCCTATGCATTGGAGTGCTGACATGGCACGCGTATGTCAAGTGACCGGCAAGAAGCCGATGGTGGGCAACAATATTTCCCACGCCCACAACAAGACCAAGCGCCGGTTTTTGCCGAACCTGCAGTACCGCCGCTTCTGGCTTGAAACCGAAAACCGCTGGGTGCGCCTGCGCGTCTCGAACGCTGCGCTGCGCCTGATCGACAAGGTTGGCATCGAAGCCGTCGTGGCCGATCTGCGCGCCAAGGGCGAGCTGTAATCCGCCCCGCCCAACGCTCCTAAAGGAAAACGATCATGCGCGAAAAGATCAAGCTCGAGTCGACCGCCGGTACGGGTCACTTCTACACCACGATGAAGAACAAGAAGACCATGCCCGAAAAGATGGAGATCAAGAAGTTCGATCCCGTCGTGCGCAAGCATGTCGCCTACAAGGAAACCAAGATCAAGTAATCCTGATCTTCGTTGCCCAACAAAAAACCCCGCCGATGCGGGGTTTTTTGTTTTGGTGCGCCGCCCGTTTTCCAGGCGGCGCCGGCGTTCAGGCATACGAACGGATGCGGCGCGACATCCGCACCAGCGGCTCGATGCCCGAGGCCTCGGCCTTGGCGCACCAGTCTTGCAGATGGGCGAGCAATTGGTCGGTGCTCAGGTTGGAGCGCTCCCAGATCTTGGCCAGTTCTTCGCGCATCTCGTACAAGGTGTGCAAGGCCTTCGATTGCGCGAGCGCTTCGCGCAAAGTCGCCCGTGCCGGTTCCGGCACCCGTGCCGCATCCAGATGCAACCAGCGCTTCACAGCTGCCAGACGTTGTGCGGCAAGTTCCGGCAGGCGCGCACGCTCCTGGGCGTAGGCACGCTTGAGCGATTTGGCGTAGCGCGCCATCACGTCGTAGCGATTGGTGATGACGGCCTGCACGGTCTGCATGTCGATCGCACCGCGCTCGAAGACGAAGCGCGGCCGCGGCGCCACCTTGCGCACCTCGGCGAGCCGCAGCACGGCGAGCACGCGGATGTAGAACCAGCCGATGTCGAACTCCCACCATTTGTTCGACAAGCGCGCCGACGAGGCATAGGTGTGATGGTTGTTGTGCAGCTCTTCGCCGCCGATGATGAAACCGATCGGCAGGATGTTGGTGGAACGATCGGGCGCCTCGAAATTGCGATAGCCCCAGTAATGCCCGATGCCGTTGATGATGCCGGCCGCGGTGATCGGTATCCAAAGCATCTGCACGGCCCAGATCGCAAGACCCAGCGCACCGAACAACAGCACATCGATGATCAGGGTCAGGCCCACGCCTTGCCAGGCGTAATGCGAATACACATGGCGTTCGATCCAGTCGTCGGGCGTGCCATGGCCGTATTTGGCAATGGTTTCCTGGTTCCGCGCTTCGGCGCGGTACAACTCGGAACCGCGGCTCAGCACCGTCTTGATGCCGCGCGTGATCGGCGAATGCGGATCATCGACGGTCTCGCATTTGGCGTGATGCTTGCGGTGGATGGCGACCCATTCCTTGGTGACCATGCCGGTGGTCAGCCACAGCCAGAGCCGGAAGAAATGCGCGACCACCGGATGCAGATCGAGCGCACGGTGCGCCTGCGCACGGTGCAAAAAGATGGTGACCGACGCGATGGTGATATGCGTCGTGATGAGCGTGTAGGCGAGCATTTCGCCCCACGTGGCACCGGCCAGGCCGTTGCCGAAAAAAGCAAGGATGGAATCAACCAAGACAACACTCTCCAGAGGATGCCTGCGTGCAGGCGGACGACGACATGCGGCGCCGGTCTGTGCCGGCTGGGCGCTGGGCTTAAGCCCGCGTCCGCAGTGTCCATGAAGTTTTGATTCTAGGGAGCACAGTCCCCAGTGAACCGGGGATTATTGTGCGTTTTCCCGGCTGTTCGGGGCCATCGAGTCCATGGGCCGAACATGGGTAATGCGTACATCGCGCTGCGGGAAAGGAATCTCGATCCCGTGCTCGCGGAACAAGCGCAGGATCTGCATATTGACCTCGGACGTGACGCCCTGGCGCCCTTGCTCCGGGTCGGCGATCCAGAAGCCCAACTCGAAGGTGAGGCCATCGGACGCGAATTCAACCAGGGCGGCAAAAGGCCCTGGCTCGGCCAGGATGCGCGGGCTCACGCTCGTGGCTTGCACCAGCAAAGCGCGCACCTGATCGGGATCGCTGTCGTAGCCGACTTGCACCCGCGTGGCCAGACGCACCTTGCGATCGGTGTAGCTATGGTTGGTCACCGCGTCCGACACCAGCATTTCGTTCGGGACGATGGCTTCGGTGCCGTCGAGCGAACGGATCACGGTGTAACGCGTGCGGATCTGGGTGACCGAGCCCGAATACTTCTCGATCGTGACGAGGTCGCCGATGCGCAAGGATTTGTCGAGCAGGATGATGAAGCCCGACACATAGTTGCTCGCGATCTTCTGCAGGCCAAAGCCCAGCCCCACGCCGAGCGCACCACCGAACACCGACAGCAAGGTCAGATCGAACCCGACCATCGACAAGCCGACCAGCACCGCGATCATGACCAACACCGCCCGGCCGATGCGCGCGAACACTTCGCGCAACGAGGCATCGAGCCCATCGGCATGTGCGAGTCGCGATTCGAGCAAAGCGCCGAGCCACAAGGCGACGATCAGCGTAAAAGCCACCGACACGATGCCGCCGAGCACATCGAGCACCGACGCGTGCGATTTGCCGAGCGGAATCTTGACTGCATCCAGCCATTGCAGCACCTCGGGCAACAAACCCGTGATGTGCATGGCGACGCCGATCCAGATCACCGTGGCGAACACGCGCTCGAAGGCGATGAATGCGGTCGCGGCCGAGCGTGCACGCGCGGCGAACGCCTTGCGCACCAGGTAGACCACCACGCGCACGCAGGCGAACGAAGTCGCCAAAGGCACCGCGAGCGTCAGCAGCCGGGTATGCAGAAAATGGCCGACGATGCCGCGGCCGATCAAGACCACCGCGAGCACGGTGAGCGGAAACAGCACGCGCGAAAACGCCGCAGCACCCACACCGATGGCGGCCGCCCCGGAGGTATTCCCCGCGACCGCATCGGCATGCGCACGCACACGCCGCTCGAGCCAGTTCGAAGCGAACCAGCCGAACACCAACGCCAGCACGATCACCGCAATCTGCCAGAACACATCGGGACGACTGAAATCGTCCTGCAGATCGGAGATCAGTCGTTCGATCGGGGTCGGCTCCATGCGCGTGCGTCCTCGGGCGTCACTTGACCGCGCGGCGGGTCAGGATGGCGGCAAAGAAGGCATCGGTGCCATGCCGATGCGGGTAAAGATGTAAGGTTTCGCCGCCCGCATTCTCGATCGCGATCTTCTGACGCGTGAATTCGCTCGCGACCGAGACTTGTTTGAATTCGGGATGCTCAGCGAGGAAGGCTGCGACGATCGCTTCATTCTCGTCGGCGATCAGGCTGCAGGTGGCATAGACCAGATGTCCGCCCGGCTTCACCAGACGCGAGGCCGAGGCGAGGATGCTGGCCTGTTTGCGCGTCATCTCGCTGACCGATTCGGGCGTCTGGCGCCATTTGAGATCGGGATTGCGGCGCAAGGTACCGAGACCCGAGCACGGCGCATCGACGAGTACCCGGTCGATCTTGCCGGCCAGCCGCTTGATCTTGAGGTCGTGCTCGTCGGCGATGACGATCGGGAACACATTCGACAAACCGCTGCGCGCGAGACGCGGGCGAAAACGTTCGAGCCGTTTGGCGCTCACGTCGAAGGCATACAGACGGCCGGTGTTGCGCATCAGCGCGCCGAGCGCGAGGGTCTTGCCGCCGGCACCCGCGCAAAAATCGACCACCATTTCGCCGCGCCGGGGCGCGACCAATTGCGCGAGCAATTGCGAGCCTTCGTCTTGCACCTCGAGCGCGCCGGCCTCGAACAGCGGATGCCGGTTGATCGGCGCCTTGTGCACCAGGCGCACGCCATCGGGCGCATAAGGCGTGGCCGCAGCCTCGAACACCGGCCCACCTTCAACGAGTTGCGCGAGCACCGTCGCGCGATCGGCCTTGAGCCGGTTCACGCGCAGGTCGAGCGAGGCCGAGCGATTGAGCGCGCGCGCCAATTGCATTGCTTCGTCTTCGCCGAATTGCGCGACCAGCCGCGTCCACAACCATTCGGGCAAATTGCTTTGCACCACCAGCGGCATCGTGCTGCGATCGACCTGGCGCGTATGCGCAAGCCATTCGAGTTCGGCCGGCGTCGCGGCCGCGCTCGCGTCGACTTCGAGGTCGGCCAGGCTCAGCAACAACAAACGGCGCGCGATCGGCCCGCTGCCCGATTGCGCAAGCTGCGCATAGACCGAGCGCTGGCGCAAAGCGCCGTAGGTGCCTTCGGCCATCAGGGCGCGCACCGTGGCGCCCAGCGACGGGTATTCGCGGAAATATCGTGAGATGACGCCATCGGCCGCGGCGTCGAAGCGCAGCACTTCTTCGAGCAAGGCCACCGCATGCTCGAACGCTTGCGCGCCGATGAACAAGCCGGAACGCTCGCCGCCATTGGTGGCCGGCCGCACCGGCGCCGTGGCCGCCTGTTTGCGCAAAGCCTGGCGCGCAGCCGCCGCACTGCCTGTGGGTGCCTTGCCGTGGGCCTTGCCCGTCACGCCACGGGCCGCCCCCGTGCGCGCTGGGCGGGCGACAGCCGGACCGGCCGTGGATTTGCGGCGCGGCGCATCGTCGCGACGGGTGCGCTGCTTGCCGCTGTCAGCGGCCTGCTTGGGCGTAGAGGAGGGTTTGCCGGTTTTCTTCACGAGTTTTCCATCGCTGCACAGGCCGCTTGGTCGCGGTGTTTGACCACACCGTGCTCGACATGCAGCGCCCCTTCGAGAAACCAGCGCACGGCCTGCGGCAAGATCCGATGCTCTTGCGCCAGCACACGCGCACTCAAGTCCGCTTCACCATCGTCGTCGCGCACTTCGACTGCAGCCTGCGCGATGATCGGGCCGTGATCGAGTGCAGGCGTCACAAAATGCACCGTTGCGCCATGCAGCTTGACCCCCGCCTGCAACGCTTGCCGGTGCGTGTGCAAGCCCGCAAACGCAGGCAGCAAGGACGGATGAATGTTGATCATGCGTCCGGCGTAATGCGCGACGAAGCCCTGACTCAGGATCCGCATGAAGCCCGCGAGCACGACCAAGGTCGGCGCGTATTCGTCGATCATCTGCATCAGCGCCGCGTCGAACGCTTCGCGCGAGGCAAACTCGCGGTGATCGAGCGCGCGCGTGGGTACGCCCAAGGCACGCGCCACTTCCAGACCCGCTGCGTCGGCACGATTGGCCACCACCGCCGCGATGCGTGCGCCCAGGGTTGCGTCCCAGCGCTCGGCTTGCGCGGCGCGCACGACCGCTTCCATGTTCGACCCGCGGCCGGAGATCAGAATCACGACATTCTTCACGGCTGCTACGCCCTATGCCGCCCCGCGCAAACACAGCGCGGCGGACAAAATAGGGATTGTACCCGGCTCGGCGCTCGCGCGCCCTTATAATTCAATGCCTTAGCCTGTCGGCAACCGCGCCGCGGGCAGGCCATTTTCCGTCATCGCCATGCACGTCTTCCGAGGTTTACCGACTGCCGAATCGCGCACCCCGTGCGCCTTGGCGATCGGCAATTTCGACGGCGTGCATCGCGGCCATCGGGCCTTGCTCGAACGCGTGGTCGATGCGGCGCGCACCCGCGGGCTGCCGGCCGCGGTCATGACCTTCGAGCCGCATCCGCGCGAGTTCTTCGCCGCCCGCGCCGGCGATCTGGGTCGCGCCCCGGCGCGCATCTGCAATCTGCGCGACAAACTCGAAGCCTTGCGCGATTGCGGCATCGACCGCGTGATCGTCGAGCATTTCAACGAACGGTTTGCCGCCTTGACGCCCGAGGCCTTCGTCGAGCGTGTCCTGGTCGAAGGCTGCCATGCGCGCTGGATCTGCGTCGGCGACGACTTCCGCTACGGCGTGCGGCGCGGTGGCGATTTCGCCAGCCTGCGCGCGGCTGGTGCGCAACACGGGTTCGAGGTCGAAGCCATGCCGACCATCGTGCACGACCAGGAACGCATCAGTTCGAGCGGCGTGCGGCGCGCGCTCGGTGCCGGCGATTTCGCCCATGCAGCGCAATTGCTGGGCCGCCCTTACATGATCTCGGGCCGCGTGGTCCATGGCCGCAAACTCGGCCGCACCATCGGCTTCCCGACGCTGAATCTGCGTGTGGCGCACAAGCGCCCGGCCATGACGGGCGTGTTCGCGGTGCGCGTGCATGGCCTGGCCGCCGACGGCGCCGTGCTGACCGGCGCCGCTTCGCTGGGCGTGCGTCCCACCATCGAAGACACCGGCAACGTCCTGCTCGAAACCTTCGTCTTCGATTGGGCCGGCGATGCCTACGGCAAACTGGTGCGCATCGAATTCGTCGCCAAACTGCGCGATGAAAAGAAATATCCGAGCCTCGACGCCTTGACCGCGGCGATCGAAGCCGATGCGCGCGACGCCCGCGCGGCACTCGCCCGATCGGCCGCGTTTTAGGCTCGGGGCACCGATCCGGTAGCATTGCGCCTCTTGCGCTTTGGCGCGAGACCACAATTTGATCAACGCACTTGCAGAGCCCGAGGGGGCCAAGGAGCGAACCACATGGCTGACGCCAACAAGAAAGCTGCGCCCGCAGCCAACGCCAAGAACGCAGCGCCCAAATACCCGCTGAACCTGCCCGACACGCCGTTTCCGATGCGCGGCGATTTGCCCAAGCGCGAACCGCAATGGGTCAAGGACTGGGAAGAAAAGAAGCTTTACGCCGCGATCCGCGCCGCGCGCAAAGGCGCGAAAAAATTCGTGCTGCACGACGGCCCGCCGTACGCGAACGGCGAGATCCACATCGGCCACGCGGTCAACAAGATCCTCAAGGACATGATCGTCAAGTCGAAGACGCTGGCCGGCTTCGACGGCGTTTATGTGCCGGGCTGGGATTGCCACGGCATGCCGATCGAAATCCAGATCGAAAAACAATTCGGCAAGCATCTGCCGCGCGATGAAGTGCAGGCCAAGGCGCGCGCCTACGCGACCGAACAGATCGCCAAACAGATGGGCGATTTCAAGCGCCTGGGCGTGCTCGGCCATTGGGAAAACCCATACCGCACGATGAATTTCAAGGCCGAAGCGGACGAGATCCGCGCGCTCGGCCAGATGATGGAACGCGGCTTCGTCTATCGCGGCCTCAAGCCCGTCAATTGGTGCTTCGATTGCGGCTCGGCGCTGGCCGAAGCCGAGGTCGAATACCAGGACAAGAAGACGCCCATCATCGACCTCGCCTTCCCGCTCGCCGAGGAAGAAAACGACAAGATCGCCCGCCTGTTCGGCCTGCCCACGCTCGACCGGCCGACCTACACGGTGATCTGGACCACGACGCCCTGGACCATCCCCGCGAACCAGGCGATCAACCTGCACCCCGAGCTTGCCTATGCGCTGGTGCGCACCACGCTGGCCGACGGCCGCGCGGTGTATCTGATCCTCGCGCATGAACTGGTCGCTTCCTGCCTCGAACGCCATGGCGCCACGGGCGAAGTCGTCACCACGGTGCCCGGCGAAAACCTCGAACTCGTGAAGTTCAAGCATCCGCTGGCCAAGACCCACCCGGGCTACGACCGGTATTCGCCGGTCTATCTGGGCACTTATGTGGAAGCGACCGCGGGCACCGGCGTCGTGCATTCGGCGCCGGCCTATGGCGTGGAAGACTTCCAGTCGTGCAAGCAGCACGGCATGACCAACGATGAAATCCTGAACCCGGTGCAAGGCGACGGCGTTTATGCGGCCGACCTGCCCTTGTTCGGCGGCATGAAGATCTGGGACGCGAACCCGAAGATCATCGAGACGCTGCGCGCCTCGGGCAATCTGTTGCACACCGCGGCGATGGACCATAGCTACATGCATTGCTGGCGCCACAAGACGCCGCTCATCTATCGCGCCACCTCGCAATGGTTCGTGCGCATGGATGGCCCCGGCGCCGACAGCGCGGGCGTGATGCAAAAGACCGAGGTCAAGGAGACCTTGCGCGAGACCGCGCTCAAGGCCATCGAAGCCACGGCTTTCTATCCGCATTGGGGCAAGGCGCGCTTGTTCAGCATGATCGCCAACCGGCCCGACTGGTGCATCTCACGCCAGCGCAACTGGGGCGTGCCGTTGCCCTTCTTCACCCACAAGGCCACGGGCGAGCTGCATCCGCGCACCCTCGAATTGCTCGAACTCGCGGCACAGAAGGTCGAGCAAGGCGGCATCGAGGCATGGTCGAAGGCCGGCGTCGAAGATTTCCTCCCGGCGAGCGAAGCCGCCGATTACGTCAAGGCGACCGACATCCTCGATGTCTGGTTCGATTCCGGCACCACCCATCGCACGGTGATGCGCGGCTCGCATGCCGAAGAACTCGCCTATCCGGCCGATCTGTACCTCGAAGGCAGCGACCAGCATCGCGGCTGGTTCCATTCGTCCTTGCTCACGGGCTCCGCGCTCGACGGCCGCGCGCCTTACAACGCCTTGCTGACCCATG
>CAXBRX010000086.1:0-10424 GCA_963977835.1 uncultured Derxia sp. | reverse complement strand
CTTGGCGCCCGCCCTGGGCGCATGATGGAAGCTTCCCGATGCTTGCGGAGCGCTTCCATGCCTGTCGACCCCACCCCTTACGCCGAGACCGAAACCCGCGCCCGACTGGCGCGCGAATTGCCGCAATGGCGCGCCGAAGGCGGCGCCTTGTTGCGGACCTACCGGACCGGCGGCTGGCGGGCGACCTTGATGATCGCCAACGCGATCGGACATCTGGCCGAACTCGCCTGGCACCATCCCGAACTCACCCTCGCCTACGACAGCCTGACCGTGCATTTGTCGACCCACACCGCCCATGGCGTGACCGACAAGGATTTCGTGCTGGCACGCAAAATCGAAGACCTGGTCTGCTGGCAGCCCGAGCGCGAAGGCGGCCCGTTGGAAGGCCTGCCGGCCGATCCGCAATTCGCTTATCTGCGTCCCCTGGGCTGAACCGAATCCCCCTATTACGCACTCATGTATCGCCAAATGTGAGGTCGTTCACGCCCGACAGAGGGTGAAGTCGCCGGCAGACTCACAAAACTTGATGCCGCGCGCGCCCCGAACGCGCCGTTCGCTGCCAAAATCAAGAATCTGTTGCAGGACTCCACGACACGCCGCCATGCACGACGCGCCCGCTCCGACTCCCAAGCCTTGGCATTTGCCGGGCTCGGTGCGCCAATTGACCTGGCTGGCGCGTGCCATCGTCCTCGGCACCGCGCTATTGCTGGGCGCCTTCTGGTTCGAAGAATGGCGCGCCGCCCAGGAGTTGCGCCAGCACACCCTCGAAACCAGCAGCCGCACCGCGCATGAGCTGGTCGACGCGGTCGCGCGCCAGATGGAAGCGACCGTGCAAGGCGTAGACCTGATGTTGCTGCAGTTGCGCGCCACTTATGTCGCCGACAGCAATTCGGCGCAATTCGACACCGCGGCGCGCGTGGCCATCGATGCGCTCGCCAATCGCAGCATCCAGGGCATCGTCGTGACCGATGCGCGCGGCTATGTCGTGTATTCGTCGATCTCGCCCAAACAGGTGGGCACCTATCTGGGCGACCGCGATTACATCCGCGGCCAGATGCCGGGCGCCCAAGCCCCGGTCGACCAATTGCTGATCGGCACGCCGGTGCGGTCGCGCCTGCTCGAATCCTGGAGCGTGCCGGTCTCGCGGCCTTTGCTGCGCGACGGCCAGGTGGCGGGCATGATCGTGATCGGCCTCAAGCCCGATTATTTCGCCGACCGTCTGATCGATCCGCGCCTGTCGCGCGAAGACGTGGTCTCGGTCTTCCATCCCGACGGCAGCTACATCGCGCGCAACCATCTGCTCGACAAAGTGCTGGGCACGCGTGCCCCCAACGAAGCACGCTTTCTGTACGCGGCCGACCCGGCCTCGCTCACTGAGCAGCGCGCCGTCGCGCCCGCCGACGGGCGCATGCGGCTGTACGCCTGGCAACGCGTGCCCGGCTATCCGCTGGTGGCCAATGTGGGGCTCGACGAACAGACCGTGCTCGGCCCGATCGAGGCGAACATTGCGCGCGCGCGACTGCAAAACGGCATTGCGAGCGTTGTCGTCATGCTGCTCGCGCTCGGCACCGGCGCCTTGTTGCACAACGCCGCGCATTCGCAACGCAGGCTGGCCGAAAGCGAGACCCGTTACCGCGCGGCCTTCGAAGAAAACGCATCGATCAAGCTCCTCGTCGATCCGAAGGACGGCCGCATCGTCGATGCGAACGAAGCCGCGGTGAGTTTTTACGGCTATGCGCGCGCCCAGTTGCTCGACCTGCGCCTGAGCCAGCTCAACGGCATGCGCACCGAAGATTTCGATCGCTTCTTTGCGCAGGCACGCGCCGGGCAGGATCAACATGCGGTGCTCAAACAACGCATGGCCGATGGCCAGACGCGCCGCGTCGAGGCCTATACCGGATCGATCGCCGAGGACGAGCGCGCGCTGCTGTTCTGCGTCATCCACGACATCAGCGAGCGCCATGCGACCGAGCAAAAGCTCAAGCTCGCGGCCAGCATGTTCGCGCACACGCATGAAGGCATCTTCTATTGCGATGCCGATGGCCGCATCCTCGACGTGAACGATGCCTACACCCGGCTCACCGGCTACAAGCGCGAAGAAGTGCTGGGGCACGACTACCATGTGCTCGAAGCGAGCCGTCACCGCGCCGAAGCGACCGCGACGATCTGGAACGCCTTGCGCGCCGACGGCAATTGGCGCGGCGAATTCTGGATCCGCAGCAAATCGGGCGGCATCTTCGTCGTGCTGCTCGACCTGAGCGCGATCACCGACGACCAGGGCCAGGCGAGCGCCTATGTCGGTGTGTTCTCCGACATCACCTTGCTCAAGGAACAAGAGCGCCATTTGCAGCGCATGGCGCATTTCGACGCGCTGACCGGGCTGCCCAACCGCGTGCTGATGACCGACCGCCTCAACCAGGCCCTGGCCGGTGCCCAGCGCCAGGAAGAATTGATCGCGGTGGCCTTCCTCGACCTCGACGGCTTCAAGCCCGTCAACGACCGGTACGGCCACCATACCGGCGACGAAGTGCTCATCGAAGTCGCGCGCCGGCTCGACCATGAAGTGCGCGCCTCCGACACCGTCTGCCGCCTCGGTGGCGACGAATTCGTGCTGATGCTGCGCAACCTCGTGCATTCCGAAGAAGCGCGCGCCATCCTCGAACGCGTGGTGGTCACGCTCGAACAGCCTTACGAGGTCGAGGCCGCGCACATCCACGGCATCACCGCGAGCATCGGTTATGCGCGCTTCCCCGACGACGCGCTCGACGCCGAACGCTTGCTGAGCCTGGCCGACGAAGCGATGTACGAAGCCAAGCGCGCAGGCGGCAACATGGTGCGCCATTGCCCATGCGAGCCTGCCGAAGCACAGGCCGAACAAAGCGCGCCGCGCGCCGATACGCCTGCCGCCTGAGCCTGCCGATGCCGGCTCGTGCCTCTTTTCGCATCACGGTGCAGCCCGCCGGCTGGAACTTCGATGCCGACGCCGACACCGCTCTGGCCGATGCCGCAGCGCTTGCCGGCATCGAATTGCCGCGCTCGTGCCGCAATGGCACCTGCCGCGCCTGCCTGTGCCGCGCGCTCGAAGGCGAAGTGCGCTACCTCATCGAATGGCCGGGCCTGAGCCCCGACGAAAAAGCCGAAGGCTGGTTGCTGCCCTGCATCGCACGCGCGGCTTCCGACCTCGTGCTCGATGTGCCCAAGGCCAAACGCGTCACACAAAACAGGTAAGCTGCGCGCATCCCCTGTTCGTATCGCATGCCGACCCGGCATGTCGGTCCCTGCTTTGCGCCCATCGGCGCCCTGGAGCTGCGCGTGTTCCGCTGGTTCGAAAGTTTCGTCAATCCGTATCCCGAAGACGCCCAGGCCACGCCGCCGCGCAGCTTCTTCGCCTTCGTGATCGCGTGTTCGCAAGGCATGCGCGGCTACATCGCGGCCATGACGCTGCTGACCGCGGCGATCGGCGCCTTCGAAGCCTTGTTGTTCGCCATGCTCGGGCGCATCGTCGATTGGCTCGCCAAGGTCGAGCCGGGCCGTTTGTGGACCGACCACGGCGGGCAACTGACCGCCTTGTGCGTGGTGCTGGTCGCCAGCATCGTGCTGGTGGCGCTGCAAAGCATGTTCAAGCAGCAGGCGCTCGCGGGTAATTTCCCGATGCGGCTGCGCTGGAACTTCCACCGCCTGATGCTCGCGCAAAGCATGTCCTTCTTCCAGGACGAATTCGCGGGCCGGGTCGCGGCCAAGGTCATGCAGACCGCGCTCGCGGTGCGCGACACCTGGATGATCGTGAGCGACATCATGGTCTTCATCGTCATTTATTTCGTGACGATGATCGCGGTGGTCGGCAGTTTCGATCTGCGCCTGGTGCTGCCTTTCGTCGGCTGGCTGGTGCTGTACGTGGGCACCCTGGTGTACTTCGTGCCGCGCCTGGCGCGGGTGGCGAAGTCGCAGGCCGATGCACGCTCGCTCATGACCGGGCGCATCACCGACGCCTACACCAACATCGCGACCGTGAAGCTGTTTTCGCATTCGCGCCGCGAAGCCGCCTACGCGCGTTCGGCGATGCAGGAATTCCTCGCCACCGTGCACGGCCAGATGCGCCTCGTGACCGGCTTCGAGATCGTGAACCACACCCTGAGCATGGGCCTCATCCTCGCGACCGCGGGCGTGACCCTCGTGTTCTGGAGCCAAAGCTTGGTGGGCGTGGGCGCGGTGGCCGCCGCGACCGCGATGGCGCTGCGTCTGAACGGCATCTCGCATTGGATCATGTGGGAAATGGCCTCGTTGTTCGAACAGGTCGGCACGGTGCAAGACGGCATCAATACGCTCGCGCGCAGCCATGCGGTGGTCGATCGGCCCGATGCCAAACCGCTCGAAGTCACGCGCGGCGACCTTCGCTTCGAGAACGTGAGCTTTTCGTATGGCGCCAAGGACGGCGCGGCCAGGCCGGTCATCGACCGCTTGTCGCTGCACATCCGACCGGGTGAAAAGATCGGCCTCGTCGGCCGTTCGGGCGCCGGCAAATCGACGATCGTGAATCTGTTGCTGCGCTTTTACGACATCGAACAAGGCCGGGTGCTCATCGACGGGCAGGACATCGCGCATGCGACGCAAGACAGCCTGCGCGCCCAGATCGGCATGGTCACGCAAGACACTTCGCTGTTGCACCGCTCGGTGCGCGACAACATCTTGTACGGCCGGCCCGATGCGACCGAGGAACAGATGATCGCCGCCGCGCGCCGCGCCGAGGCCGATGAATTCATCGCGACCCTGACCGACCCGAAAGAACGCCGCGGCTATGACGCGCATGTGGGCGAGCGCGGCGTGAAGCTGTCGGGCGGGCAACGCCAGCGCATCGCGATCGCGCGCGTGATGCTCAAGGACGCGCCCATCCTGTTGCTCGACGAAGCGACGAGCGCGCTCGATTCCGAAGTCGAAGCCGCGATCCAGCAAAGTCTGTATCGGCTGATGGAAGGCAAGACCGTGGTCGCGATCGCGCACCGCTTGTCGACCATCGCCGCGATGGACCGGCTCATCGTGCTCGACCGCGGCCGGGTGGTGGAAGAAGGCGACCACCGCAGCCTGCTCGCAGCGGGCGGGCTGTATGCGCGCCTGTGGGCGCATCAAAGCGGCGGCTTCATCGGCGAAGACGCCGACGACGACCCGCAACCCCTGGTGGCGCAGGCGCGCTGACGCCGGAACACGTCATCGCCTGAACGCGGGATGGATCGAAGCGCGGGCGGCTGCACCGCGCACTCCCGGATTCGTATAGGCTCTGGGCTGATTCCTGCGTCCCTTTGCCTTCATGCGTTCTCCTGCCTGGTCTTCCGAAGCCATTGCATCGCCGCACGCCACCCCGGCCGATCCGCTCGCGCGCACGCGCAGCGAGGTCTGGCTGGCACGCGTGGCCATCGGCGCTTTGGTCGCTGCCGTCTTGTGCATCGGGCTCGCCGCCTCGGTCGGTGCCTTCGCCGGAC
The DNA here is from genome assembly GCA_963977835.1 of uncultured Derxia sp. Classification (GTDB taxonomy): domain Bacteria; phylum Pseudomonadota; class Gammaproteobacteria; order Burkholderiales; family Burkholderiaceae_E; genus CAXBRX01. The sequence goes on along the minus strand of CAXBRX010000086.1, from coordinate 4,950 downwards.
ACCTGCCGGCGACCAGCACCGCCTCTGCACCGCCGGCCGCGCACACGCGGCATGTCGGCCACATGGCCGCCTGTCTCGACACGGTACGCGACGAGAACGAGTTGATGACCTGCCTCAAACAGGTCGAAGCCGAAGCGCATTTGCCCGCTTCCGATTGAAGCCGGGCACGGCTCAACCCGCGGCGGCTTCCAACTCGGCCTTGCGCGCCGTCCAGTACGCGGCCTGTTCCGCGTCGGCACGACCCGATTCCGGTTTGCCGTACACCTCGTCGATCAGCAATTCGATGCACCAGAGGTGATCGCGGCGCGCGCCGCGCAACAACACTTCCTCGGCCTTGGCCGGGTCGTATTCCTTGGCGTCGCGGTCGAGGCAGATGCGCGCGTATTCGCCGCAGGCATAGTCGCAATGCTCGGCGTCGCTGTCGATCAAGGGTGAGAGCGCATACAAGGCTTCGGACAAGCGCTTGCGCCGCGCAGCGCCCTTCAATGCGGCGGCCTGTGCGGCGAGCACATGGCCGACATGGTAGGCGCAGCCCGCATCGCCCAGACGCTCGGCGCGCCGGAAATACCCGAGGGCGCGATCGAGGTCGGGCTCGACGCCGGTGCCGTATTGATACGCGATGGCGAGGTTGTGCAAAGCAATTTTTGAGTCGTGCTCGATCGCGCGTTCGTACAACGCCTGCCCGCGTGGCAGATCGACCGGCCCGCCGATGCCCTCGCAAACCAGGTAGCCCAGTTCGCCGAGCACCGCGCCATTTTCGGCGCCGCCATGGGTCAACGCGAATTCGAGCCAGGCCCGCGCGGTCTCGGGCTGTTCCGGCCCACCCTCGCCATGCTGCAACATGAGCGCCAGCGCATGCATGGCATGCACATCGCGCGGGCGCGCCGATTCGCTCGGCCCCGGCGTCGCGCCCGCGGCGCGGTCGCCATCGACGAGCGACCCGATGAGTTTGCGCCAGACCGAAGGCTTGGCCGCATCGGCCGGCACCGGATCGGCCCCGGTCGCGATCCACAACCAATGGCGCGCCTGCGCCAGGTCTTGCTTCACGCCATCGCCGTCGCGCAAAGCGCGGCCCAGGATCCAGGCCGATTTCAGATCCTGCTTCTGTTCATAGCACCGGCTCAGATACTCGGCATGCGACTCGATGCGGCCGTCCGCATGCAACCAGACGAACAGCCAGTCTTCGTTGCGCAAGGCCTGCACGGGTTCGCCCTTGCCCCATGCTTTTTCGAACGCGTCGCGCACGATCGCGGCGCCCCAGCCATCGCCGCCGAGCGCCCAACGCGCGCCGATCCAGGCGTATTCGGGCGCGAACAGCACGCTGCCATCGGCACGCAGCACGCCCATGCGCGCGTCGCCAAGACGATCGCGGTCGGCCTTGGGCACGTCGCGGCTGACCAGAAAGACGGTCTCCTCCGCGCCGCGCGACACCAGGTGCACCTGATTCCATTCGGGCGCGACGATCTCGCGCTGCTGTTCCATGTCGAACACGCCGCGCAACTTGACGCGCCGGGCGCCGCGTTGCACGACGCGGATGCGCTGATTGCCGTCTGACTGCACCCGTCCGACCGTGCCTTCGGTCTCGAAGGACTCGATCGCCTCGTAAGTGATCGGCACGCGCACTTGGCCTTCATGATCGACCACGCCGACCTGCTTGCCCGCGCGCACGATGAGCAGCGTATGCCAGGGCGTCAGGCGCGCGAGCGCGGGGTCGTCGTGATCGAGATCGTCGAAATAGCGCGACTCGATGGAGTCGTAACACGGCGCGATGCGCTCGCGTCCTTGCCAATCGCACATGCCCCATCGTTCACCCCGGCGCACGCCGATCTGCACACCCTTGAGCAGAACCTTCAACTCTTCCCATTCGGGCGCGAGCCAGACGCTGCCGTCGGCACGGCACAGACCGACCTTGCCGGCCTGGGTGATGACGAAAGCGCGGTAATCGGCTTTCCATTCGAGGTCGTCATAGGTCGGTGGCAAAACGAACTCGCCTGCGCCGTTCACGAGGCCCGCGCGATCGTCGCGCCAGACCGCCGCGACACCGGCCGGACTGAAGCTCGACACCGCTTCGTACTCGGCCGCGATCGCGACGCTGCCATCGGCGCCGAGAAAGCCTTCGCGCTCGCCGACACGAAACGGCGCAAAGCCGTGGCCGTAACCCCAGACATCATCGACCGAGGGTGGGAGCAGCCAATGCCCGTCGTGTGCGAGCAAGCCGAATTGCTCACCGCGCCGCACGATCGCGCAATGCGGATTGCCTTCGTCGGCGTCATGATGAAAAGGCCAGACTTCATCGAGTTCGGGCGCGATGCACAACTGCACCTGTTCGGGGTCGAGGCGCGCATACCCGTGCAGGCCGTCGCGCACCAGCCAGACGCCGCCGTCGGTGGCATGCCGGACTTCTTCCCACTCGGGTGCCAGCACTTCGCGTTCGCGTCCGGTGTCGGGGTCGCGCCAACGCACGCCCCAGCGCTCGCCGCGTTGAAAGCGCCGATAGCCCTCGCTCAGATCGTCGTGCCAGGACCGCGGCTCGGGCACGAAGTCCGCGAAGGGTTGCGCGCGCGGTTCGTCTTGCTGATTGAAGTAATCGTGCTCGATGCCCGCAAATCCGAATTCCCAGGCCCAGGCTTCCCAATGCGAAAAATCGCGTTCGTAGGCCTTGAGCCCGAGCGCTTCGTCGAGCGCCGCATGATCGCCATCGCGCATGGCCGCGCGCACCCGGGCCCAACGCTGGTCGCAGTCGTCGCGGCATTGGCGGATGAAGGTGTCGGGCGTGCCGCCTTCATCGAGCCAGGACAATTCATCGAGGTTCGCCGACACCCGCACCGCCTGGCCCGGCGCGGCGCGCACCGCATCGATGGACGCGCGCAGATGCGCGAGCAAGGCCTCGAATTGCAAGGGCAGCAAAGGTTGCTGATCGAGCAGCGGGTGCTCGCGCACGAACTCGGCCAGGCTGCGCAAACGTTCAAGCGCGCTGTCGGCATCAGCGGCCAGATTGTCGGTGCCGGCATCGCCGAACACGCGCTGATCGGTGATCGCGGGTGCGGCCTCGCCGTTGGCCAGCAGGATCTGCCACAAGCTCGGAAAATTGTTGTTCGCCTCGGCGAATTGCACGCGGTGGTCTTCGGCGTCGGCAGAGACGAGATACAGATAAGAGCGATTACCCATGGCTTGCGCAGGAAAGAAAACCGGTGGTCATTGACGTTCGTACCGCATCGGCCGGCCGTTGAATTCACGCACCAACGCGCCGTCATCGACCAGCATCTCGACATTGAAATCGACACCGGCCGGTTGCGGCGACGGCACGTATTCAAACGCGAAGTCGCGCCGTGCCGTACCGGCGGCGTCCTGCGCGATCTGCTGGATGAACGCATGCCCGTGATCGACCTGCGGATGCTGCAACACGATCTGGCAGACCGGCACATCGAGCTTGGCGGCCCATTTGCCGTCTTCGTTGGTCGCGCCGAACGCCATTTGCGGCGCGGCGCAGCCCATCAGCGTGATCGCGACCGGCGCGATCGGTCGGCCGCGGTAATGCACGCTGACCGTGGTCTGCGCGGATTTGCCGGGCGCGGGCGCGGCTTGCAGCTTGAACGGCTGCCAACCCGCTGGGGCGGCGGCGCGCTCGGTGCTGAACACCACATGGCCGTCGCGCACCATCCAACGTCCTTGCGCCTGCTGATCCTCGGCGCCGTAAGCGAGCGCGTATTCGAAGCTGCCATCGGCCTTGAGCAGCAATTCGGAGCCGACCTCGCGCACATTGCTCAGGTAGTAATGCCCGACCAGCGACTTCGTCAACGCCCGATCGGCCGCCGCGGCCTTGGCCGCCGCTTTCGCATCGACCCGCGGCTTAGTCCGTGTCTTGGCCGGCGCCACGCGCGGCTCGACCACGCCGATGTGCCCCAACGCCGTCACCAGATCGTCGCGCCCGGCTTGGCGTGCGAGCGTGCTCCAGGTGCTGGCATGTTCGCGGGTCAATTGGCCGGACTTGATCGCGAAGCCCATCAAGGTCCGCAAGCGGGCCTCGAAGCGCTGCGCGTACCAGCCGACCACGGCGGTGTCCTCGCGCTCGAGTGCGCCCAGCACCACGCGCTCGGCCAAGGGCGTGGCCTCGCAAGCGGTGGGATCGGTCGGTTGACCAAGGCGCCGTTGCAGCCATGAATTCCAGAGCGCGTCGTCGGGGCGGCTGATGAGGTCGGGCAAGGCCTCGCGCCAGATCAGGCAGACGCTGGATAAATCGTTGCCCCAGAACGCCGCCACGCGGTCGATCATGGCCGGATCGCCCGAGCGGACTGCGTAATCGAGCGCGGACGGCTGCGCCTTCGGCGCACGGCGCGGTGTGGTGTCGATGCGGCCACCGTGGGCGAGCAATGCATCGAGCGCGGCCATGTCGGCGCGCGCGATCGCGACTTCGACCGCACTCATGCCTTCGCCATTGCGCTGGTTCGGATCGGCGCCGAGTGCCACCAATCGTTCGATGAGATCGGTGCGCCCCCAGGCCACGGCATCGACGAGGGGCGAAGGCGTGTCGGACGCCCGCGCTGGGCGGCCCGGCGTCGCGGGCACCGGGTCGGCGCTGATGCGCGCGCCGTGGTCGAGCAAATCGGTGACCAAACTGTGATCCGCATTGCTCATCACGCCGCGCAAGGCATTGCCATCGACTTCCTTGGCGCTGAAGCCGGCCGCGAGCAGCATGTGAACGGTGGCGCCGTCGACGAAATGCCGTTCGAGCACATGGCCGACCGGTGTCGGATGCTGGGCGTCGAGGACTTGTCTTTGCGCCGGTGTCAGGCGCGCGAGCAAGACCGCCAGCACCGCACGGCGCGCGGCTTCGAAGCGTGCCGGATCGGCGAGCATGTCGCCGTCGTCGCGGATCGCGCTGTACGCCAATGCGTCGAAGAATGCGCTGTCGGTCACGCCGGGGCCAGCGAGCGGGTCGGCGCCCAGATC
>CAXBRX010000085.1:0-10468 GCA_963977835.1 uncultured Derxia sp. | reverse complement strand
CCTACTGCCGGGCGCACATGAGGTCATCGCCTGGGACACCAGTTCAGGGCAGGTCGAGGGCGGCGTCATCGTTGAATATCACGCCGATCATGTGACTATCGAAACGCCGCCCTTCATACGGGATATCGCCTTAGCCGTTCGCCCCAAGCGCTGATGCCGTGAGTGATGTCGCGTTGGAACTCTCGCGTGACACTTCATCTATTCGACGGAACGTCGCAAGTGCCTGACCGATCACCTGATCCATGTTGTAATACCGGTAGGTGGCGAGCCGGCCGACGAACCACACGTCGGGGCGAGAAGCGGCAAGAGCCTCATAGCGCTTGTAGAGCGTCTCGTTCTCCGGCCGCGGCACCGGGTGGCGGCCCGAGCCAGGCCGAATTCGCGACCATGCCCAGTTCGCCGTCGCGCGACAAGAACGCGTAATGCAACCAGCGACGCTCGAGCGTGTCGTGCAAAGGCGCACGCGGAAACGGCCCGCGCGGACCGAGGCGTGCCGCCGTGTCGTGCTGCGCTGGCTCCGGAGGTCTGAATGCCTGCATCTTGAGTAGCGTCGTCGCGTGGTTGTGACCCGCACTGTGCCGCAAGGAACTTACCTGTTCTCGGCCCCCTGTGAAACCCGCTACCGAAATGGGTTAGCGCTTTCACGGGAGGGGTCAATGCTTGCATCGCTGCCGCCGCGCTCCTAAGGTGCCCGGACCCAACTGCGACGCAGGCCATTCATGACGACGTCCGGCGCAAAGAAGCATGGCGATTCGCTTCCCCAGCGTGGGCTGGTGATCCGCCGCGCGAGCGCCAAATACGCGCGCCCGGCCAGCGGCACCGAAACCCCGGTGGCCGTCGCGCCGCGCACGGCCAAGTCCGACCTGCCCAAGCTCGAGATCGCCACGCATCGCGCGCTGGCTGCATCGCAGCGCGCCCTCGCCGAACGCGTCGCGGCCGAACCGGCGCTCGCCATCATGCTGCTGATCAACCCGGTGCTCGCCTTCGAACGCATGGGCGTGCAATTGTCGAGCGAAGTCGCGCATCACATCCTGCACACCTTGCAGCATCCCAAGGCGATGCGCGATCGTCGCGACGCACTCGAAGCCGCTTTGCAAAAGGCCCTCGGCGAAACCGCGCACCCGACCGACCCGGTCTGGAACGCGCGTTTGTTGTTCGAGCTGCGCAAGCTGCCGCCGTTGGCGATCGGCCATCATCAACCGGCCTTCCTGCCGCCGATCGGTGATGCATTGCGCAAAGGTCTCGATGCCTTGCGCCCACCCGCCACCGCGCGTTATCCGCAGCCGCGCCGGCTGCCGCCACGCTCGCGCGTCGGCTCGGTGCCGTGGAGTGCGTCTTTGCGCCGGCTCGACCTCGCCGCGCCTGCGCCGTCCTTGCCCCAGGCCGCGCATGCCCCCACCACGGTGCCACTCGAAGACTTGTGGTTCTACAAAGACCTCGATGCCGTCGTGCATGACGCGCTCGAACTCGGCGTGATCCAGCGCGGCGGCTTTCCATTTCATACGCCCGACAGCTTCCGGAAAATCCTCGAAGGCAAAAAGGCCAATGCCTTCACCTACTGGATCAAATCGGTGCGCTTCAAGTCCGGAGCGCCGTCGTGAGTCTGACCGCCAATTTCGATTATTGCGTCGAGATGGGCCTCGGGCCGGTCAAGGCCATTTTCCATCTCGCGCTCAAGAACGAAGACTTGTTCGTCCACAACGTCGGTCCGTTCACGCGCCATTATTCGGGCCAGGAATTCATCATCAGCGCGCGCCTGCTCGACGATGTCGACGCGCCTGCCGATCTCGAATTCGCCGACGCCAAGCACATCCGTTTCTTCCTGCCGTTCGAACTCACCATCGACATCCCGGGCGCGCCCGACCCGACGCTGACCCATGTGACCTTGCGCGCCACCTGCACGGTGCCGGGCGCGCTCGCCACCTGGCCGGTCGACGGCGAGGACCAGCTCGGCATCGATTTTTCGGGCGTGAGCGCGAGCGATGTCGAGGTGCCGACGATAGACGGCCTGCCCGCGCTCGACGCCGACCGTTTTGCCGCCGCGCTGCATGCGCAATACGAAGCCTTGCCGCAACACACCTTCGGGTTCGCCGGCAATACCCTTGTCCTCTACGATGGCAATCGCGATCCGACCCTGAGTCCGCCCAATGCCGCGACGCCGTTCGAGATCGAGGCCGCGGTCGAAGCGCACGGCGGCAAGAATTACTTGAAGGTGACCCTGCCCTTGCACGCGGATGTGCCGATGGCGGTGTTCTCGTTGTACGGCCACGCCACGTTCTGGCGCGAAATCGTCTCGACCGATACCAGCGTCTCGGTCGATTTCTCCATCGAGCCGGCCGACGCGGCGCTCGCCACCCAGATCGATTTCGATGGCAACCACCCGGCCGAAAGTCTGGTCGTCGCGCAACTCAAGCCTTTGCTCGTCGCACAGCTCGCGGGCTTTGGCACGGTAACGCAACCCTGGTTCACCGAGGCCTCGGCCAAGACCATCATGGCCGCCGAAATCGCGGCCTATGCGAGTGACAAACGCTTTCCGGTCTACACCCCGCGCTCGGGCGATCCGGCCGTGCCACTGGCCACGCCGGTAGGTTTTCTGCTGCCCGCCGACGGCGTGCTCGCCGTCTTGATGAATCGCCGCGACACGAGCGTGGCCGATTTCGCGCCCGACAATTTCCTCGGTGCGAATCAAGTCGCCTTGGCGGTCGGCCGCGCCGCGCTCGACGAGATGATCACCAAGGCGATGAACGAGCAATTCCCGGGCGTCAACGATGGCGGCGCCGAAGTGACGACCGACGAAGGCAGCGCAACGCTGTACACCCTCGCTGTCACGCCCTCCGATCCGGGCGCGCACGGCAAGGCCGAAGGCCATTTGTGGGCCGAAGGCACTGCCGAAGTCCATATCGATTGCTGGCCCGACCCCGATGTCTCGTTCTCGGGGCCGATCTATCTGCGCATCGTCAAGACCGAGACCGACACCGAATGCTCGATGGAGGTCAAACCCGAGATGGGCGAATTCGATGCCGGGCAAAGCTGTTGCGATGTCTTCATCGACATCCTCATTCCGGTGGTCGGCATCATCATGCTGATCGTCATCGAAAGCATGATCGACAAAGTCGGCGGCGAATTGGCAGCGGATTTCGCCGGCAAACAGGCGCGCAACATCGAAGCCATTCCGCCCTTCGTCGCCGGGGTCGCCGAATTGCAGGCGTGTCTGGAAAACCTGTTGGTCAGCAGCCAGGGCCTGGTCTTCCCCGGAAAGATGCGCATCCGCCGCGAGGGCCTGAGCTATGAAGACCTCGCCGATTCGGGCGACCTGCCGCGCCCATGACTTTCTCTCGCCCATTCGCGCACTCATAGGAGCACGCCCATGACCACCATCCGCGGTTTCGTCCAAAGGCTCGAAGTCGGCCGCGCCGGTCTGGTGACCGTCTCGGTCCGCCTCGACGATCAAAGCGTCCAGAATTTCCAGATCCCGGACATGGACGCCGACCCGGAGCGCTTCAACGAGCGCCTGTCCAAGTTCGGCATCCTGCGCGACGCGATGACGCGCGCCGAACCGGTCGAGATCGAGACCGACGACAAGGACGAACGGCACCAGATCCAGCGCGTCGTGCGCATCACGCGCGACATGCTCGATGAACTCACGCCGCTCGAACGCAGCGTGGTGTTCGTCGTCGGGATCAATGTCGTGGCCGACAACCACACCGGGGCGAGCGCCGAGCGCAGCGATTACGCCACCGTCGCGACCATGAGCGCCGCGGGCGATTTCCAGAACTTCGTGCTCCTGCTGCAAGCGCCCGAGCGCGCGACGGCGCAGGCCCAGCTCGACATGATCCGCGCCGCCCAGGCACAAGGCACGCCGCTGACCTTTGCCGCCGACGGCAAGATGCACCGCATCTTCGGCGTCGAGGTGGGCGACACCACCGGCGCCTCGGCCAATGGCGAAAGCGCTTCCATCGACGGCTTCGTCGAAAGCCTGATCGTCGCGCCCGGCCAGACGCCGATGGGCCTGGCGATGGTGGAGTTCACCACCGCGCCACCGTTTGCCGGTGCCGGCAATGTGGTCGAGTTGCAGCCCTTCGTGCCCGACCTGGTGCGCTTCCTGGTCGCGCAAGGCTCGGCCGAATACGCCTTGTTCGAAGCCGGCCTGCGCGACCGCTTGCGCATGCGCGTGCTCGCCGGTCCGTTCGTCGGGCGCGGCAACGACGAAAAGCCGCCCATCGTGCGCGGCGACGACACCGGCAAGAAGACCACGCCGCGTGTGCGCGCCGCGGCCGCGGGCGACATCGCCGGCGCCAGCGTCTCGACCGTGAACGCCGATGCCATCGTCACGCCCAAGACCATGCTGGTGCGCGGGGTGCAATTGCTGACTGCGCTCGCCTCGGCGAGCCGGCCGGTCTGGCTGCGCATCGTGCGCCAATCGCTCGACGATGGCCCCGACGGCCATTGCTGCACCGAAGGCGTGCCCACCAGCGATCTGACGCCGATGGGCTTGCGCGACCTGCAGATTCCCTACACCGCCGAATGGGTGGGTTGCGGCTGTTTCAACCACGGGGTTTACCGCTTACAGTTCGAACTCGGCGTCGAGTTCGAAGTCCTGATCGACGGCAAGCCGGCCTGCGTGCACGCCTCCGACGATGGCAAGACGCGCTTCGCCCATGCCTGCCTCGGCGGCGAACACACGGTGCGCGTGGTGCTGCAACGCTGGACCTGCAAGCAGGTGTTCCGCATGGATGTCTATCGGATTCGCTGACCCCCTTTGCCGGAGGACGAGCGCATGGCTGATACGAACGAACGCATCATCACCCAGCCCGAGGGCGATGAATTCCGGGTCGCGCACCATGGTGCGCTACGTGTGCAAGGCGATGCCAAGGCCGATGCGATGCGCCATACGCTCGGTGCCGAGATGGTCCATGCGACCGCGCCCGACCGGCCTTTGGTGCACATGGTCTTGTGGGACGAGGATTGCGCCTGCGAGGTCAATGGCCGCATCGCGCTCGTGGGCGACAAGGAAGCGCCCGTGCAAGCGCAAATGCATCACCGCTTCGACAACGAACACCGCCAGACGCATCAGATCGCCACCGCGCTGGCCGCGCCGATTCATCATGCGCTGCAGATGCGCACGCCCTTGCAAGTGCGGTTCTGCAATACCTGGCAGGTCGCGTCGGACTACACCGTCGAGATCAATCTCGGCAACAACCGGGTGATCGGCCTGCGCCTGACCGGCGCCACCATCGCCAAGCCTTTGCCGTGCGAAGACGCACCCGGCTGCGCCGACGCGCCGGTGGTCACGCACCCCATGCATCCCTAACCTGCCGCGCACGCCGCGCTTGCGAGTCCGCCATGACCGAAAAAGCCGCCCGATCGACCCACGACACGCCCGACGAAACACCGGCGCAAGCGCTCGCCACCAGCATGGCCGGCGTGGTCGATGCCGCGCTCGAGGTCGGGGTCTCGCTCGCGCGCGTCGTCGCGCAAGCCACCGCACCGGGCCGCCCGGTCGAAGCGCCGGCCGCGCACACCTCGGCCATCGAAGCGATCGTGCGCTACGGCGTCACCGCGATGGGCAATGTCGCTTCGGCGGCATGGTCGAGTACCGATGGCTTGCGCAAGGCCGGCAGCAGCGTCTTGCGCAGCGCCGGCAGCAAGGCCGCCTCCGCCGCCAAGACCCCGAGCACCCGCAGCGCCACGAGCAGCGGTCCGCGCGTGCAGCCCGGCGCCACCTTGCGCGTGCCTTTGTCGGTCGAGAACCCCGGCGATACGCCGATGCGCGAACTGTCGCCGCGCGTGCGCGCGATCCGCCGCGCGGGTGCCGACGCCACCGCGATCATCGCGCCCGACACGGTGCGCTTCGCGCCGGGCTTGTTCGATGTGGCACCGCGCGATTTCGAAAAGCTGACGGTGTATGTGCCCGTCCCGCAAGACGCGCCCGAAGGCGCTTACGAGGTCATCCTCGCGCTCGGCGATCAGGAGCCCGATCTGCCGATGGCCTTCAGCGTCTTGCCGGCCCTCGCGAGTTGAGGGCGCTTGCCGCTCCCGAGCGGCGATCGCCCCCCTTCAACCAGGCAGCGAAGCTCCGCGCGGCTTGACCTCACCGGCCGCTTCGCGCGGCCGATCCACCACGGCTTCGACGAATTTCACGCCGAAGACATAGGTCGTCGCGGCGGCGTCCATCGCGAGATCGAGCGCGCGATGCGCGTCGAGCCGCAAGCGCGCAATCAATTCCATCGAGCGTGATTGCGCGAGCGCCTCCTTGGTGATCAAGGCGTCGCGCAATTGCTCGGCGACCGACAAGCCCATCGCCAATTCGCGTTCGGCCACGCCCGCCGCGCCTTCGGCCAGGCCGCGCGTCTGGCGCGCCAAGGCGCGTACCGAGCGCACGACGTCTTCCAATCCGGTCTTTTGCGCGGTCGTGGCAATGTTGCTCAACGAGGTGTCGGTCATGGGAGATTCTCCGTTGGAAAACGCTTGGGTTGAATTCAGAACGAGGCGCTGGCGGTCTGCACCGCGGACGCGCCGACGGCCGGGCGCTCGACACGGCGCAGATCGGCCACCGCTGCCGGCAGTTTGAACACGACTTGTTCGGGCACGCCGACCTCGCGCACCGCGAGTGTGGGCACCAGTTGTTGCAAGCGCGCGATGGCCTCGGTGACCAGACATTCGGGCGCCGAGGCGCTGGAGGTCAGGCCCAGATGGCGGGCGCTCGCGAACCAGTCGCGGTCGATGTCGTCGGCGCGTTCGATGAGTCTGGCCTGTGCGCCCGATTCCTGCGCGACTTCGACCAGACGCACCGAGTTGGAACTGTGCGGCGCGCCGAGCACATAAACATGCGAGCAGCGACCGCTCAGACGGCGCACCGCATCCTGGCGATTCTGGGTCGCGTAGCAGATGTCTTCATGGTGCGGCGCGATCAGCGCGGGAAAGCGGCCGCGCAGCACCGCGACGATGCGCGCCGAAGTCTCGACCGCGAGCGTGGTCTGGGTGACATACGCGACATGATCGGGACGCGGCACACCCACCTGGCGCGCTTCGTCTTCGTTCTCGACCACCGCGATGCCATCGCCCTCGGAGTTGGCGTAATGCCCGACCGTGCCGATCACCTCGACATGGTCGCGATGGCCGATCACGATGACCCGGCGCCCTGCACGCGCATGGCGCACGACCTCGAGATGCACCTTGCTTACGAGCGGGCAGGTCGCGTCGAACAGACGCAAGCCTAGCGTTCGGGCCTGGGCCTGGACGCCTGGCGCTGCGCCATGCGCGCTGATCACGGCCAGCGCGCCGCGCGGCACGCTCGCGAGATCGTCGACGAACACCGCCCCCTTGCCGCGCAGGCGCTCGACCACATGATGGTTGTGGACGATTTCATGACGGACATAGACCGGCGCGCCCACCAGATCGATCAACTCGTCGACGATCTTCACCGCCCGGTCCACACCGGCGCAAAAGCCGCGCGGATTCGCAATCCAGAGGTTCATGCGTGCTCCCAGTTGGCACTGCGGTTCGGCGTGGGCGAGATCGACGCCGCGTGACCCAAGGCTAGAGCATTCGATGCGGGTGCTCAACACTCAAGATCGAGGGGGTGAAGACGTGTCGGGCCGACGCTAGAAGGCAATCTCTAGCCCAGGTAAAACAGCCCCCTTGTGCCTGCCCGCGTCAACGCGCAGCATCCGCCATGCAAACATCACGCGCATCAGACAAGATCGCGCTCATCACCTTGGAGACTCCTATGGCACGCAAGACCAAGAACGCATCCGCCGCCGAAGGCGCCAATCGTCAGGCCGAAACCGAACTCGCCAACGCGGTGCGCGAATCGGCCCAGCAGATCTGGCTGGCCGGTCTGGGCGCATTCCGCAAAGCGCAGGAAGAAGGCGGCAAGGCCTTCGACAAGCTGGTCAAGGAAGGCAGCTCGCTGCAAAAACTCACGCGCGACCTCGCCGAAGCGAAGGCCTCCGATGTGGCGGGGCGGTTCGCCCAGATCCAGGACAAGGTCACGCGCCAGGCTTCCGACACCTGGGACAAGCTCGAAGCGGTGTTCGAGAGCCGCGTCGAGCGTGCGTTGTCGAGCCTGGGCGTGCCCACGGAGCAGGACGTGGCCGTGCTGCACCGGCGCATCGAAGCCTTGACCGCGGAAGTGGAAAAACTCAAGACGGGCAAGGCGGCCAAACCGGCGGCCAAGACGGCTGCAAAAACTGCAGCCAAACGGCCTGCGCGCAAGGCACCCGCCAAAGCCGCGCGAAAGAGCGCCTGAACGAAGGCGCCCTTGATCGACGCTTTGCGCCTGGCTTCAAACAGGGCGCAAAGCGCGGCGCAGATGCTCGGCCGCGCGATGCACGCCTAGCTTGCGCTTGACGGCGATGAACACGCTCACGCTGTCGGGATCGCCATAACGCTCGAAATCGGCGGTATAGGCGCGCTCGAACCGCCCGGCCAGGCTGTGCTCGGCATGGGCGAAAAATTCGTGGATGCGCTGCCAGGTCTGGGCGATGGCCGCTTGGCCGGTGCCATAGGTCGTGAACCGCAGATACTCGCCCGACGAGACCGAAACCCGCACCAGTCCGCTCGGACAGGCATGGTCGCGGATCAATTGCACGCCGGTGGTCACGGCATAGTTGCCCAAGGCGCCGTTTTCGAACGAGGAATAGACGCAGACCACGCGGCCGTTGCTGGCGTTGGCCGACAAGCGCGCGGGCACCGCTTCGGAATAGAACCGACGCCACAACAAAGGCACCCGCGCCGTTGCCGGTTGCGCCTCGATCGCGTCGGAGGTCTGCAACGACAAGCCGCAGGCTGTGAAGCCCGAATAGCTGATGAGTTCGGGTTGTTGCATCGGGTGGTACTGGGTTCGCCTTGCGGTCCGAGCAAAAGCCGGCGGCACAGTGGAAAGATCAAATGGCGCCGTGAAAGCGGGTGCTATCCTAGCACCAACCTCAAGCCTCTCGCCGGCACATGGAACGCAAGCCCCCGCGCCGTACTCGCGAACGCATCCTCGACCTGTCCCTCAAACTCTTCAACGAGTTCGGCGAGCCCAACATCACGACCACCGTGATCTCCGAGGAGATGAACATCTCCCCGGGCAACCTGTACTACCACTTCCGCAACAAGGACGACATCGTCAACTCGATCTTCTCGCAGTTCGAGAAGGAGCTCGACAAGATGCTCGTCCCGCCCACCGGCGGACGACGCGCGAACATCGAGGACGCCTGGATGTTCCTCAACATGCTGTTCGAGCTGATCTGGCGCTACCGCTTCCTGTATCGCGATCTCAACGACCTGTTGTCGCGCAACCGCACGCTCGAAATCCATTTCAAGCGCATCCTCGAGCACAAGTTCAAGATCGCGCGCCAGTTGTGCAAGGGCTTGAGCGCCGCGGCCGAGATGGAAGCTTCGCCGGTCGAGATCGATGCGCTCGCGCACAACATGGTGGTCACGGCCACCTACTGGCTGTCGTACGAATACGTGCGCAACCCGCGCCAGTTCGGCGAGCAGGCCGTCATCAGCGCGGCCTTGTCGCGCGGCGCCTATCAGGTGCTGTCGATGGTGGCGCCCTATCTCAAGGGCGATGCACGGCCCTTGTTCGAGCGGCTTGCCCACGCCTACCTGAGCCATTGAACACCCGTCCCGCCCGCCATCCATGAGCACGACTTCCCGTATCCGCAGCATCTGCGTCTTTTGCGGCGCCTCGCGCGGCAATCAGCCGGCCTATGCCGAAGCCCTGGCCGATCTGGCGCGCGGCATGGCGGCGCGCGACATCACGCTCATCAACGGCGGCGGCGCGGTCGGGCTGATGGGCGTGACGGCCGACGCCATCCTCGCTGCCGGCGGCCGCGCGATCGGCGTGATCCCGCAACGGCTGATGCAACGCGAGGTCGGGCACAAATCGATGACCGAATTGCATGTGGTCGAATCGATGCACGAACGCAAGGCCAAGATGAGCGAATTGTCCGACGCCTTCGTCGCGGCCCCGGGCGGCATCGGCACCTTCGAAGAATTGTTCGAGGTGTTCACCTGGCGTCAGATCGGCTACCACGACAAACCCGTGGCCTTGCTCAACACCGCCGGGTATTACGACCCGCTGATCTGCTTTCTCGACCATTGCGTCGCCAACGGCCTGTTGCAGCCCGAGGTGCGCGCGAGTCTGGGCGTCTTCGCAACGCCCGCGGCCTTGCTCGAATTCCTCGACGCCCTGCCCGCCCCCTCGGTCGATTTCGTCGCCAACGAAGCCCAGACCTGAGCAACGCTCAAACGAATTCGATCGTCACCCGACGCGTCTTCGCGCTTTTCTTTTCGATCTTGGCGACGCGCACCGCGCCGATCTCGGCGAGGTTGGCCACATGGGTGCCGCCGCACGGTTGCAGATCGATGCCCGAGATCTCGACCAGGCGCACACGCCCGAAACCGATCGGCGGCTGCACACTCATGCTGCGCACCAGGTGCGGGTTGGCGCGCAGCGCGTCGTCGGTGAACC